>NZ_CP010869.1:3252500-3415000 GCF_001305615.1 Actibacterium sp. EMB200-NS6 | reverse complement strand
GCGCTTGAGAGAACGATGTTGAAGGAACTCGGCAAAATACCTCCGTAAGTTCGCGAGAAGGAGGCCCGGTTTCTACGCAAGTATTGACTGGGGGCACAAACCAGGGGGTGGCGACTGTTTACTAAAAACACAGGGCTCTGCGAAGTCGCAAGACGACGTATAGGGTCTGACGCCTGCCCGGTGCCGGAAGGTTAAAAGGAGGTGTGCAAGCACCGAATTGAAGCCCCGGTAAACGGCGGCCGTAACTATAACGGTCCTAAGGTAGCGAAATTCCTTGTCGGGTAAGTTCCGACCTGCACGAATGGCGTAACGACTTCCCCGCTGTCTCCAACATCGACTCAGCGAAATTGAATTGCCTGTCAAGATGCAGGCTTCCCGCGGTTAGACGGAAAGACCCCGTGCACCTTTACTACAACTTCACACTGGCATTAGGCCGAACATGTGCAGGATAGGTGGTAGGCTTTGAAACCGGAACGCCAGTTCCGGTGGAGCCTCCCTTGAGATACCACCCTTGTTCTGCTTGATGTCTAACCGCGGTCCGTTATCCGGATCCGGGACCCTGTGTGGTGGGTAGTTTGACTGGGGCGGTCGCCTCCCAAATCGTAACGGAGGCGCGCGAAGGTTGGCTCAGAGCGGTCGGAAATCGCTCGTTGAGTGCAATGGCAGAAGCCAGCCTGACTGCGAGACTGACAAGTCGAGCAGAGTCGAAAGACGGCCATAGTGATCCGGTGGTCCCGAGTGGAAGGGCCATCGCTCAACGGATAAAAGGTACGCCGGGGATAACAGGCTGATACTGCCCAAGAGTCCATATCGACGGCAGTGTTTGGCACCTCGATGTCGGCTCATCTCATCCTGGGGCTGGAGCAGGTCCCAAGGGTACGGCTGTTCGCCGTTTAAAGAGGTACGTGAGCTGGGTTTAGAACGTCGTGAGACAGTTCGGTCCCTATCTGCCGTGGGTGTAGGATACTTGAGAGGAGTTGCCCCTAGTACGAGAGGACCGGGGTGAACGATCCACTGGTGTACCAGTTGTTCCGCCAGGAGCAGTGCTGGGTAGCTATGATCGGAAAGGATAACCGCTGAAGGCATCTAAGCGGGAAGCCCCCCTCAAAACAAGGTATCCCTGAGGGCCGTGGAAGACCACCACGTCGATAGGCCGGAGATGTAAGCGCAGCAATGCGTTCAGTTGACCGGTACTAATTGCCCGATAGGCTTGATTTGATCCAGTAGAAGCAAGGTTTGAACCTGAAACTGCGGAGCAATCAAAAGCATACACAACAAAACATGTACTTGACCTGGACGGCAGGCGCGAAAAACAGCGCCTGCGGATGTGCTTCTTTCTCGGTTTGGTGGTCATAGCGCGAGTGAAACACCCGATCCCATCCCGAACTCGGCCGTTAAGCACCGTCGCGCCGATGGTACTGCGTCTTAAGACGTGGGAGAGTAGGTCACCGCCAAACCTAGAAAGAAGCACAAACCGTATCTCTCAAAACGATACCAGCACAGCGCCCCTGGACAATACCTCTAAAGGGCACGTGGCGCGGGATGGAGCAGCCCGGTAGCTCGTCAGGCTCATAACCTGAAGGTCGCAGGTTCAAATCCTGCTCCCGCAACCAAATTATACCGCATTATCAAATGCTTGAACGCCGCCCTCCGGGGCGGCGTTCGCGTTTCCAACATCCGTGGAAGCACTGTGGAAGCAAGAGGGGCCGAAGTTCTTCATATCGCTGCGTGAATCGGTGCCTGCGATGACTGTTGCTTCCAGTGCCGCTCGATCGGGATCATCGCATCGATGCCGGCCGGGATCCCGCTGCCAAAGGCGAGCTCTCGAACATCGACCGCGACGACATCCAGTACCGGCCGCTCTTCGGTCATGAGCACGAACTCGGTGATCCTTCCAGGCGGGCAGTCCCTCGAGGCCGGGTAAACGAGCGCGAGTCGCTTGCAGCGGTAGCGACTGGCGTAGGCGTTCATCTGATACGCGTCGCCGCTCGAGACGCCGGAGTTTGCTTCGCCGAGATCGAGGCGCTTCCATTTTGCATCGAGAATGGCAACGGTCTCAACTTCGCTCTGAATGGTGATGTCGGGGCGCAGCTGGAAGCCCGCCGTCGCGAGGTTCTTCACAGGGCTCTGAATTCCGACAGAAAGGCGAGCCCCGGCCTGCACCTGGCAAGCATGCCGGATGCGCAGTCCGAGTACCGTCTCGAAAAGCTTTTCCATGTTGAACAGCAGAGCGGAACCAGCTGCGTCGCCGATGCGAACATCCGGATAGAGGCCTGTCAGCAGCCAGCGGGCCCGCGCAAACACCGGCTCTCAGTGTCGGATGGTGCGATCGAACCGCAGGGCACCGACGTCGCGAGCCCTGACCCTGCGATCGGGCACCTCGTCAAAGCGATGGAGGAACGCCGCCACCATCGCGCGGGTCCTCGGGCTCAGCGCGAATTCGAGTAGGATTCGCAGGACGCCCTTCAGCGTCTGATTGTAGGCGTTGTCGATGCTGCGCTCGTCGAAACGACAGAGCAGATGAGAACGATCGAAGGCGTTCGCGCGCAGGTGCTCGGTCAGCTCGAGTCGTCCGCGGATGGCATTGAGGTTCTCCGTCCTCTCCGAGTACCGGGCAATCGGTGTGGATGCGCTTGTCAACTTCGACCAGCGTGATCAGCTCGCCGAAGACGTTGGCGACGTTTCCGCGATTGATCTCGTCGATGAAGAGGGCGAACCGCTTGACGTTGCCACCTTCGACGGCCGCCCGTGGCGCGGCGCGGTGGACATCGTCACTGCGGGCTATCCGTGCCAACCGTTTTCGGTCGCGGGCAAGCGCCGGGGCGCGGACGACCCGCGCCACCTCGGGCTGATCGAACCGCGCGTGGAGGCGCTGATCGCGGCGACGGGGATCGACTTTCGCATTGGCGGCAACCGGGCCTTCTACGTGCCGGCCCATGACTATGTGCAGGTGCCGCCGCCGCAGGCCTATTTCGAGCCAATCAACTGGCACCGCACCGCCCTGCACGAACTCGGTCACGCCAGCGGCGCTCCCCATCGGCTCAACCGCGATCTCTCCGGCTCGTTCGGCTCGAAGAAATACGCGTTCGAGGAGCTGATCGCCGAGATCAACGCCGCCTTTTGCTGCGCCTCGCTCGGCATCACGCCGACCGTCCGGCACGCCGATTACATCGGCTCCTGGCTCGAGGTCCTGCGCGAGGACAATCGCGCCATCGTCCGCGCCGCCAGCCAGGCGAGCAAGGCCGCCGACTGGCTCTTGGCCTTCGCCCCGGATGATGCCGATCAGACGAGCCGGGTTGAACCTGCTTGCGACAGGAGAGTGGCATGATCCTCTTGACCGACGATTTGCGCGACCGGCTGCTGGCCAATGGGCGGCAGAGC
The DNA here is from genome assembly GCF_001305615.1 of Actibacterium sp. EMB200-NS6. Classification (GTDB taxonomy): domain Bacteria; phylum Pseudomonadota; class Alphaproteobacteria; order Rhodobacterales; family Rhodobacteraceae; genus Actibacterium_A; species Actibacterium_A naphthalenivorans. The sequence goes on along the minus strand of NZ_CP010869.1, from coordinate 3,411,619 downwards.
GATGTCGACCATGTGCCGGTGGTGAAATTCTTCAATCCCGTCGGCGCGGGCACCTGGCTCATCACCGAAATGGAGCCGGACGGCGACACGCTGTTTGGGCTCGCCGATCTCGGCTTCGGCTGTCCCGAGATGGGCTCGTGCAGCCTCGCGGAGTTCAGGTCGATCTCTCTGCCCTTCGGTCTTGGCATCGAGCGGGACATCCTCTTCGAGGGGCTATTTCCGCTGTCGGTCTATGCCGAAGCGGCCCGGCTAGCGGGCAGCATCGTAGAAAGCGAGCGATTGCTCAGGGCCGCCGCGGCGTCACTGCGAAACAGGCAGTAGAATTCCCACGCCATCGGCGTGGCGCTCTCACTCCGGATCAGGAGAGTGAGAGGGCTGCGCCTTTTTCCGTGACGGGTTTGACCTTCTCGCGAACAGGTTCCGGGATACGATTCCAGACCCGCGACGGCCTGGGGCTGCGATCTTCCAAGGCTTCGGGGCCGCCCGACAGATATCGATCATACCAGCGGTAGAAGGTCGTTCTGGGGATGCCGAGCTTGTCCAGCGTGCGCTTGGTCGGCAGATGCGATCCTTCGACCAAGCGGATAACCTCAAGCTTCTCGGATGCGGGATACCTCATTCGTCGTCTTCCCCATCCGCGATCATGCTTTTTTTGAGCAGCCGCAGCTCCAGTGCCTGCTCGGCAACGACTTCCTTCAGATCGCGGGCCTCACGGCGCAGATCCTTGACTTCGGTAGATGTCGCCGCGCGAGCCGTATCGCCCGCCAGACGCTTCTTGCCGGCCTCGAGGAATTCCTTGGACCAGCTGTAATACAGGCTCTGGGCAATAGACCCGGTCCTGGAGGTTTGCTGCTGCTTGTTGCGGAACTCGAAGTGCAGCATCGGCGTCTTTCGCTTGTCCGTCGGCGGTCCGTATTTTCTGATCGATCTGCGTGATGGCGGCCGTTATGCGTTTTGCTTCGGTTTCGGCACCCTCTGCTTCTTGATCCAGATTTGCCGCCTTCCTCTGTTTCTCTGCGATCTCGGCCTTGATGGCGGCGACGTCGCATCGCTCCAGAGAAATCCCGCACCCCTGTGCCAGTACTTGATCTATTGGAATTCGGCAGATCGAGCATATCCGCAATGTGGTTGAAGAGGCCGACGACGCCCTGATCTGCACCAACAGTGCCGGTGACGTCGCGCGCTATCGCCCCGGCGGCGAGGCGGAAATGATCGCGACTGGCCTCGACACGCTCATGGGGCTTGTCACGGACTCCGATGGATCCTGGCTGGTTTGTGAAAGCGGCACGGGCCGCGTGCTGCGGATCGATGGCAAAGGCGAACTGGAGGTTGTGGCCGATGGTCTCGACAAGCCCGCCGGGATCACGATCGGTGCCGACGGAACTCTGTTCGTTTCCGAGATTGGCAGCGGGCGCCTTGTGGCGATTGTCGATGGTAAGCCGCAGGTGCTGCATACCGGCATGATCGAGCCCCATGGCGTTGCCGTGGTGGGAGATCCTGTCATGGTTCTTGACCGGACCGCCGGAAAGCTCATCGGCGTTACCGCAGGCACGGCGACGGTTCTGGCCTCTGGATTGCCAACCGGTGGCGGGGTGGGGCGCAGGATCAACACCCCTCCGGGGATCGCTGGATTGATGCCCGGCCCGCTGAGCGCGTTTGCCGATCTGGCCGTTCTGGCGGATGGTCGCCTCTGCATCGGGTGCGACGGAAACGGCAGCGTTCTGACCCTTTCCCAACATAGCTGACATCACTTCAGGCCGGGGTCCGGCCGCAGAAAGGCCGGATGAAGCCCCGCACGCCCTTGGGCGAAGGCAATCGGCATAACCACGCATTTCCGTCAGAGCGCCGCCATCAAGCGGCCTCCGTGACGCACATCAACCAGAAAGGTACGACACGATGATGATCAAGAAAATCTGTAAGGCCATTTTCGGCACCGTTACGGCGGCCCTCGCTCTTTCGCCGATGGCGGCATCTGCTGCGGATACGCAGCCCGGCGATTTCATCGCGGCCCCGCCGGGGACCAACGGCATTCTGCTCTACGGGATCTATGGGGACAACGACGGGGCGACCATCGGGGGGGCGATCTGCCTGCCAGTCTGGAAAGCTATGTGATCATGCCGCGCTATGTCTATTTCTTCGAGGTCGGCGGAATGACGGCGGATATCAACGTGCTTTTGCCGATGGGTAAGCTTAGCAACGGCAGCCTGGGCGGCGCCGATCTGGGAAGCGCTGACGGCTTCGGGGATCTGACCGTCGCGGCGACCTTGTGGCTTGTCAATGATCCGGCAAGCAATCGTTATATGGGGGTGGCGGGCTATCTGAACTTCCCGACCGGAAGCTATGATCCGGACGATGCGCTCAACCTCGGATCGAACCGGGTTTCGGGAACGCTTCAGCTTGGCGGCGTCTACGGATTGTCTGAAAAGTGGTATCTGGATCTCGTGGGCGACGTGACGCTTTATGGCGACAATCGCAATGCCAACGGTGCCGGGGGTATCCTGTCGCAGGACCCGACATATACCGTTCAGAGCTGGATAAACTATCAGTCCACCGACAAACTGCGCCTTTCGCTGGGATATGGCGGCTATTGGGGCGGCGATCAGTCCCTTGATGACGTTGCCAATGGTATCACGTCCGAGAAACAGCAAGTGCGCGCCGCCGCGACGATCTCCCTTACACCCACGCTTCAGCTGCTGGGGCAGATCAACCACGACTTTGATGTCAAGGGCGGGTTCAAGCAGGATGTATCGGCACTGTTTCGGATCATGAAGGTGTTTTGAGCGCGAATGGCTGAGTGCCAGCTCAGCCATGGGTGCCCCCGCGCTTCGGCTCCTGCGGAACCATTGTGGCGCGTGCGACGTACTGTGCGCCAACACTGGATCAGCGGAAGTTGGAATTTTCCGGCTCTGATCGCGATGACGGGCGGGTGGCACCATCGTGATGCGTGTCCGACCTCGTTATCGTGTCCGCGCCAATTCCCGAGCTTTCTGTTGAAGGCCTTGATAAAACCGTGCTCCGGCATGACGCGGACGAGGCCATGTTTCCTGGGTCGGCACAGGCTGCCATCTTGTGCTGATCCGGGCCACGGGGGCGCCGGGAACACGGATCCGGAAATGTCGTGCCGCTCGTTTGCGCCCTCTACCTTGACCGGGAGGGGGGAGAGCCTGAAATACATCCATGGCGTGGCGATAGCGGTCGTGGCGCCATAACGAGCGGCTGGGGGAAGCTTCGACCAGTTGCTGCGGCTGGCGGTAGTGTTTCGATCTGAGAACAAGACACTACCCGGAAATGTTGGCGCTTTCGGGGATCTCATCAACGGGGGGCTCGCCATCCAGTTTCCTGCGATACTGCGTGGGGGACAGTCCGATACGGCGCTGAAAGGCGCGGGAAAAATAGGCGGGGTCTTCGAACCCGAGCGCATAGCCGATCTCGGCCACGGTGATGCGGGTATAGGCCAGTTGACGGCAGGCATCCTGAAACAGGATCGTTTCCACGAATTTCGAGGCGGACAGTCCCGTCCCTTGCCGGCAGATCCGGTTCAGATGCGTCGGGGTCATCGACAGGGCCTGCGCATAGTCGGCCACCCGCCAGCGCTGGCGATAGTTCTGGCGGACAAGGGTCTCGAACGCCTTGACGCGCTGGTCCTGTCCCCGTGTGGGCACCTGTTGCCCTTCGGTCATCTCGCGGGCCATCTGACAGGCGATCAGCAGGGCCAGGGCCCGCAGAATTGGCGCGCGACCGGGCTGTGTCGCGCGGTGTTCTGTCTGGATCTGCGCGAAGGGCGCCGCGATCCGTTCGGTGGCCGGGCAATGCCCCCAGCTGTCCAGCGGGCTGGCAAAGGTGGCGTCGGCGGCAAGCGCGTCGGAGAGTTCAGCGACCGGGATTGTCAGCACATAGCCTTCCGTCCCCTTGGCAAAGCGAAACCCGTGCACGGTCAGGCGCGGGATGCTGATCATCACCGGCGGCGCCAGATCATAGGTCATGCCATCGACGGTGATCTGAACCGCGCCCTGCTGGATGAAGAAGAACTGATGCAGGTGCGGATGCCGGTGCGGTGCGATGTGCCAGTCGTGCAGAACCGCGCGGTCCGTGATGCGTTCGCAGTGCAGGATATCGGGAAAGGCGTGCCGTTCGCCATAAAGCGCATAGGCGGGAATGGTGCTGCGCGTGGTCGGGCCGGGATTGTCTGGCATGTTCCAAAAGTACCATAGTTTGATGCTTCGGTCCATTCAGTAAGCCCTGGCGTGTTCTATTAATACCGAAAAGGGGGGGGCTATGCGTACACAAGTTGCAATCATCGGCGGCGGGCCATCGGGGCTTTTGCTGTCCCAGCTGTTGAACAAGGCGGGGATCGGCACGGTTGTTCTGGAACGCCGCACGCGGGAATATGTGCTGTCGCGCATTCGCGCGGGCGTGCTGGAATGGGGCACGGTCGAACTGCTGCGCACGGCGGGCGCCGGCGACCGGATGGACCGCGAAGGGATCGTGCATGACGGCTGCTATCTGTCCACGGCCAAAGGCATGTTCCACGTGGATTTCAAAAAGCGCGTCGGGAAACAGGTGATGATCTATGGCCAGACCGAAGTCACCCGCGACCTGTATGATGCGCAAGAGGCCCTTGGCGCCACCGTTATTCACGAGGCCGAGGATGTCGCGCTGCACGATGTGGACGGCGATGCACCCTATGTGACCTATACCAGGGATGGGCAGGAGTACCGGATCGACTGCGACTATATCGCCGGGTGCGACGGGTTCCACGGGGTCAGCCGCCCGACCATCCCCGAAAGCATTCGCACGGAATACGAACGGGTCTATCCCTTCGGCTGGCTTGGTATTCTGGCCGAGACCCCGCCCTGCGCGGACGAGTTGATCTATGCCAACCATCCACGCGGGTTCGCGCTTGCCTCGATGCGGAACCCGAACCTGACGCGCTATTACATTCAGGTGCCGCTGACCGACAAGGTCGAGGACTGGTCCGACGATGCCTTCTGGGCCGAACTGAAAGCCCGCCTTCCCAAAGAGGTTGCCGAAGGCATGGTCACCGGCCCGTCGATCGAAAAATCCATCGCGCCGCTGCGCAGTTTCGTCAGCGAGCCGATGCGCTGGGGCCGGCTGTTCCTGTGCGGGGATTCGGCGCATATCGTACCGCCGACGGGCGCCAAGGGGCTGAACCTGGCCGCGTCCGACGTGCACTATCTGTTCGAGGGGCTCAAGGCATTCTACCAGGCGGGGGATGCGTCGGGGCTGGACCGCTATTCCGAAGTTGCTCTGGCGCGGGTCTGGAAGGCCACGCGGTTCAGCTGGTGGATGACGACGTCCATGCACCGCTTCCCCGATCAGTCCGAGTTTGATCAGCATATTCAGGAAAGCGAGCTTGAGTATCTGGCAGGCTCGGCCGTTGCACAGGCGGCCATGGCCGAAAACTATGTGGGCTTGCCGTTCGACGAGTGATGTTCGGTCCAGGGCGGGGCGGACAGGCGGCGCGGAAAGGCGCGGCAGATATGTTTACGGCTCTGATATCATCGCGTATGCAGTGGCCTTTGTACGCAAAGATGAACCTTCAGAGAGACTGTTGAATGAGGGTCCGGACGGAAGCCAAGAGACGATCCATCATTGAAACAGCGCGCCCGCTGTTTCTGGAAGGCGGCTATGCGGGCGTCACGATGGCCGCAGTGGCCAGCGCCCTGGGCGGATCAAAGGGCACGCTCTACGGGTATTTCCCAAGCAAGGAAGAGCTTTTCGGGGCCGTCGTGGCCGAGGCCAGCCCCGGTCTTTTCGCGTTGCTCGAAACGGTTGAAGCCGAGGCGGATGATCTGGTCTCGGGCCTGGAAGCGCTGGGCTGCGCCTATTTGCGGCTTGTCCTTTCGCAGCCGGTGATCGAAACCAGCCGGATGGTCGTGGCCGAGGTCGGGCGGCAACCGGAAATCGGCGAGATCTTCTTTTCGAACGGCCCGGCTCGCACCCTGCGTCGGGTGCAGGAAATTCTCTCGGACTTGGGGAAACGTCACGATCTTGTGGCGCTCAGTGACCCAGAGGCCGGCGCGCATTTCACCGGAATTTGCGATGGCGGGCTCTATAGTCGCATAATTTGGGGGGCCGAGCCTGTGCCCACGGATCAAGAGATTGCGCAGCGGGTACGCCGTGCTGTCCGCCGGTTTCTTGCGGGATACGCCCCTTAAACTTCCTTCCATTGGGACAATCTGATGGCCCTGTGGCGGGTGTCCGGCCGGACACCCGAAGCGATGTCGCGCGTTACGTTCGATCACGATTTCGGTACCGAGGTGTACGGAAATGTTGACATGAGTCTGGCCCTGGAATAACCGTACTACATGGTACGCTTAAGTGTCCTGGCGATAGGCATGACACATGCGCATCGACAAGGCGCAACGCCAGAGGAATCAAGCATGACTGCACCGAAGAAATGGATCAAACAGGAAATCGAGTCGCTGGACCCAGAGGTCGATTATGTGCGGATCTGGCAGTTGGCGAGCTGCTATGACTCGAGCGAGTTCATGTCGAACATGATGTATGCGCTGACCTTCCCCAACTTCGTTGTGACCGATTGGGGCTCGGCTGCGGTGTGGCGTGAAGACGGTGGCAAGGTTGTCGAACGCGCCACCTCTCGCGTGGAGCAAACACAAAGCACCAATGCGTTGTGGTGGTGGTATGGGCCGCATGACGAGCGCACCAAGAAATCGGTCGATGGGATCAACCGGCTGCACGCCCATTGGGCCAAGCAATATCCCGGAGCCTTCGCGTATAACGACGATTACATCTATGTCTGCGCCTTCTCGGCCGTGCTGATGCATCGGTTCCGTCTGCGTGTCGGTGCGCCCGGCGTTTCGGAGAATGAAAAGATCGGCTCCCACAAGTTCTGGGGTGAGATGTCCAAGCTGTTCGTGGCCGAGAACAATACGCCATTGCACGGATATCCCGAGGACTTCGAAGGGTGCCTTCGGTTCTGCGAAGAGTTCGAAGCGATGGAAAAACCAAAGCCAGAGCGGGGCAATCTGATCGCCTCGGCGATCTACGAACAGTTTGTGTTCCGGTACTTCCCCGAAGAATTGCACTGGCTCGGGCATCAACTCATCCGCAGCCTCGCGCTGCCGAGCACGTTGAAAACCATGCAGATCGACCCGCCACATCCGATGGCGCAGGAAATTCTGCCGAAGTTGATGGGCTACATTCTCTGGTACAAGGAAACCTACGAAGACGACCCGTCGCGGAGCTATATCGAGAACCGCGAAGCCATGAGCCAGGAAGAGCGCCGCGCCTTCATGGGGTCTATCCGCGAGCTCGACAAACAGTTCCCGTCGCATTTCGTCGCAAACTATAAAGACGATCCGAAGTTTGAAGGATGCCCGTTCCATGAGGCGCTTCCCCGTTATGAAGGGGAAAACGAATTCAAGGCATCGGAAACTGTGCAGGAGATTGAACGCGTCGTTTCTGGTGAGGTCGGTGTCGCCAAGGCGGACTGACCTTCTCTGCTGCTGATCTCATTTTCTGAAGGTGAGGTTGATCCGAGCAGGCAAAGAATAGGCCAACGGGCAGCGCACCTCCCTGCGCTGCCCAAGGTCTGCTTCGGGCGGGGGCCCACGCCCGGAGCCTTTATGACATCCCGCCGCGCGGCATCGCGTCCAGCGCGGCGGCAAAGAAGGGACGGAAGCCCTCGGGATGTTCGCTCATCGGGAAGTGACCCAACTCATCCATCACCGCGATCGTCGCGCCGGGGATGGCGTCGGCTGTGCGCTGCGCATCTTCGGGGGTGCAGGTCAGATCATAGGCCCCGACCAGAACATGCACCGGCGTCTGCGCCGTGTCGATCTGGCCCAGACGGGCGATCAGGCTGTCATCGCGGGTGTAAAAGCTCAGATCGCCCCGGAACACGCCGGGGCCCGATTGCATGAACATCCACAGGGTATTCCAACGCTCGGCCTCGGGGGCATGGGGCGAAATATTCGCCGACACCAGCGCCGCACCCATTTCGCCGCCATGAGCGTCGGGGCGGTGGAACCAGTCGATATCATACCATGCGGGTTGAAAATCCGAGGCCTCAATGGCGATGAAACCAGAGAACTTTTCGGGATGCAGGGCTGCGATTTGCAACGCAATGCGCCCGCCCATCGAACAGCCCGCCAGCACGGGTTTTTCAAGCCCGAGCGCGTCAACCATGGCCAGAACGGTTTCGATGTAAGCCTCGGTTGTCAGCAGGTATTCTTCGGTCTGAAACCCTTCGGGGGGCAGGGATTTCCCGTGCCAGGGCATGTCAAAGGCGATCATCCGATTGTTGGCGGTGATCCGGGCGTCATTCATCAGGTGGCGCCACTGACGGGTATCGGCCCCGGCGGTGTGCAGGCACAAAACCGGGCGGCCCTGTCCCGCCTCTTCGAAATAGATGCGGCGCGGGGCATCGGCGATCTGCACCGTCACATAGCGGCCGGTGATGGGTTCGATCAGCGTGCTCATGCTGATACTCCTTCGCGGGCCGGATCGGTGCGGGCCAGATCGGTGCGGGCAAGCGCCATGAATTCCTTGAAGAAACGCAGGTTCTTGACCAGGGACAGAATGTCACCGTCCACCCGGCCGCGGCCGATTTTCACAAAGCCGAAAATGTCATGAAAGCCGGGCTTGGGGATCGGTTTCCAGAACTCTTCCAGCGCGGCGCGGTCGGTGCGCAGGGCAAAGCGCCAGGGCGTCTTGCGGCTGGGACCCGGTTCGACCCGCTCCAGCCGACCCTTTTCGAAATGCAGATAAAATTCATCCCCATCGACCTCAAGCAGGACCGTTTCGGAAAAAAGTCGGCCCAAACGATTCAAATGTTCGGATCGGTTCAGTTGATCCTGCATCCGGTGCAGTGTCGTCAGCATAAGGTTCTCCCTCGTTTGTGGAGAAGAAATGAGACGCGCCAATGCGATATGCAATGATCCGAAGGGTATGCCCCAATACCCTGACCGCCCGCAGCGGACACACCTTTGGGTATGCTCTACAGGGTATTGCCCCATACCGCTGTGACCATTGGCTTGGAGCGGGGTTCGAACGCATAATCCATGCCAGACGCCTGATTTTGCGTGAATCAGGACGTGACCATAGCGTTTCATCTTAGAGGAGGAAGTCGAATGCGCAATGTGACCATCGACAATGTGTCAGACGTCGTTATCGCATCTTTGGGCCAGCATGGGGAAATCTCCGAGCGCCAGCGGGAGATCATGACCAGCCTGATCAAACATCTGCACGGGTTTTGCAAAGACGTGAAACTGCAGCACTCGGAATTTCTGCAGGCCTGTGATTACCTGACCCGCGCCGGTCAGATCACCGATGACAAGCGTCAGGAATTCATCCTGCTGGGTGACATTCTGGGGGTCGAGGTTCTGGTCGACATGCTGACCAACCCGGTCGATGCGGGCGAAAGCGAATCCACGGTGCTTGGCCCGTTCTATCGTGAAAACCCGCCCGTTCTGCCCAAGGGCGCCTCGACCGTGCAAAAGCACTTTGACGACGAAGAGACCGTGTATTTCGAAGGCACCGTGACCGACACCAATGGCAAGCCGCTGGCCGGCGTGATCATGGACGTCTGGGAAGATGCCCCCAACGGAATGTACGAGAACCACGATCCCGAGCAGCCCGATTACAACCTGCGCGGCCGTTTTGAGACGGATGAAAACGGGCACTATGCGTTCCGTGCCATCCGGCCCGTTCCCTATCCGATCCCGGATAATGAAACCGCGGGCGAACTGCTGCGCTATATGGGGCACCATCCGAACCGGCCCGGCCACATGCATTTCATTTTGTCGAAAGACGGGTTCGGAACGCTCGTGTCGCAAATCTACGACGCGGACAGTACCTATCTTGACGAGGATTCGGTTTTCGCCGTGAAAGAAAGCCTGGTTGGTCAGTTCAGGAAGGCAGGCGACAATCTGGACACCGATCTGCATGTGCAGTTCGACTTCGTCCTCAAGGAAGAGGCAGCCGCACAATCGGTTGCGGCCGAATAAGCCTTTCGAACATGCAGACAGAAGGGCGCGCAGGGTCTGTGCGTCCTTTTTCGTAAACCAAAGGGGAATGGAAGCCCCGGCGCGCCAAGGAAATGTTTGACTTCCGTGCCGTCGCAGGGGCTTGTTCCCTGCGTATCATCAGGGGCCCGCAGTCAATGAATATCAAACAGTTGGAGTATTTCATTGCGGTGGCCGAAGAGCTTCACTTTGGCCGTGCGGCGGAACGTCTGGGCATCGCGCAACCGCCGCTTAGCCGGCAGATCAAACAGACCGAGGACGAACTGGGCGCATTGTTGTTCGTGCGCGGGCGCAATGCGATCACCCTGACCCAGGCGGGCGAGCGGCTTTACGAACGCGGCCGGTTCATCCTGCGCGAATTGCAGGATGTGAAACGCGAAATCCGGCGCATCGGACAGGGGGCAGAGGGGCGTTTGCGCGTCGGATTTGTCGGCTCTTCGACCTTTGGCATTCTGCCCAATATTCTCAAATCCTTTCGCGCCAATTATCCCGATGTGTCGCTCAGCCTTCTGCCGATGAACAATGCGCAGTTGCAAAAGACCCTGATCCGCCGGGAAATCGACGTGGGTTTTGCCCGCCCCGCGCTGAAAGATCCCGAAATCCTGTCGAAAAAACTGGGCGAGGAAGACCTGATCCTTGCCGCGCCGGACACGTTGGAGGCATCCGGGAAATCCACCATTGATCTCAAGATGATCGCGGACCAGAATTTCATTCTGTATCCCGAATATCCCCGGCCCAGCTATGCCGATTTTGTGCTGGATCGCTGTAAGGAACAGGCACTGGAAATTCCAAAACGGGTTTTTACGATGGATCTGCAAACCGCGCTTAGCTTGGTCACGGTGGGTGAAGGCGTCTGTATCGTGCCCGCATCCGTCGGCAACGCAACACGCAACGGATTGCGCTATTTTGACATCAGCCCGCCTTTGGGGCGAACAGAAGTGTCTTTAAATTACCGCGTCGATGAACAGGGCATTCACGTCCACAATTTCGTGTCAATCGCGCAGCGGGTGGCCCGCCGCACGATCTGATGCACGGCCCTAGACCCCAAGCCAGCGGTGCTGGGCCTCTTCATCCGCCCGGATGCCCGCCGCGTCGCCCTGCCAGACCACGCGCCCCTTGCTGACCACGACCACGTCATCGGCAAGGCTGGTCGCGAAGCCGAAATTCTGTTCGACCAGAACCATCGACAGGCCCTCGGCTTTCAGCTCGGCCAGCTTGTCGTGGATCAACTTGACGATGATCGGCGCCAGACCTTCGGTGGGTTCGTCCAGGATCAGCAGACGCGGGTTCATCAGCAGCGCCCGCCCGATGGCCAGCATCTGTTGCTCGCCGCCCGAAAGCTGGGTGCCACCGTTCGACATGCGCTCGGCCAGACGGGGGAACAGATCGACCACCCGGTCAATCGTCCAGGCCGCGCCGCTGCCGTTCGCGTCGGCGAAGCGTTTGGAGGCCAGCTCGAGATTTTCGCGCACGCTGAGCGAGGGAAAGATATCGCGCGTTTCGGGCACATAGGCGATGCCCAGCTTGGCGATCTCATAGGGGGGCAGATCGTTCAGGGGCGTCCCGTCAAAGCTTACATCGCCCCCGTTCAACGGCAGCAGCCCCATGATGGTTTTCAGCGTGGTGCTTTTGCCCGCGCCATTGCGGCCCAGCACCGCCAGCACCCGCCCCGGTTCGGCCTGAAAGGACAGGCCATAAAGCACCTGCGTTTCGCCATAGCCGGAGTCAACAGATTGCACTTCAAGCATCTTCCCAGCTCCCCAGATAGATTTCCTTCAACATCGCACTGTTGCGCGCGGCTTCGGGAAGGCCGTCAAACACCACCTCGCCATAGTTCAGCACCGTGATCGTGTCGGCGACATCAAAGGCCAGATCCATGTCATGCTCGATGATCAGCAGCGTCAGATCGCGCGGCAGATCGTTGAGCATCTTGTGAAACCCATGCGCCATCTCGGGGCCGACCCCCGAGGTGGGTTCGTCCATCAGGATCACCTTGGGCCGGGTGGCCAATGCCACGCCCACCTCAAGCTGGCGGCGTATGCCGTAAGACACTTCGCTGACAAGCGCATCCAGAACCGGCGCAAGATCCACCTGCGCGGCCACCTCGGCCACGGTTTCGCGCACCTCGGACCGGGACAGGCTGTCGCGCAGCAAAGAGGTGGCGTGGCCCTGGGCCACCGATGCGGCCAGCCCCAGGTTTTCGGCAATCGTCAGCCCGTCGAACAGCGTGTTCTTCTGATAGCTGCGCGACAGCCCGCGCCGCGCCCGTTTGGCCACGCTGAGCCCGGTCACATCCTCGCCGTCCAGATGGATCGATCCGCTGTCCGAGCTCAGTTCACCGACAAGCTGGTTGAACAGCGTGGTCTTGCCCGCGCCGTTGGGGCCAAGGATCACTCGCCGTTCACCTTTTTCAAGCTTGAGCGACACATCGCGGGTCACATGGATGGCGCCAAAGCGTTTATCGAGGTTTCTGGTCTCAAGCATCGCTGTCGCCCTCCAGTGCCAGATTGCCGGTCTTTGCGGCATGGGTGCGGCCCTGCCAGCGGGCGACGCGGGCTTCGAGCCAGCCGAAGATCCCGTTGGCGCGGCTCATCACCACGGCGATCAGGATCACGCCGACGACCAGATGCCAGTGGGTGGTGTGGGCGCTAACCTCGTGCTTGAGCAGGACAAAGAACGCCGCGCCCACGACGGGGCCCACAAGGGTGCCCAGCCCACCAAGGATCACCACGACCAGCGCTTCGCCCGAGACGGTCCAGGCCAGAAGGCCGGGCGAGACATACATGATATGTTGTGCCGCCAGCGTCCCGGCCAGCCCCGCCAGCACGCCCGAAAGGCCAAAGATCGCCGCCTTGACACGCCAGACGTTCAGCCCCAGCGCGCGCATCCGCTGTTCGCTGTGCAGGATGCCGGTGACGCTGCGCCCCAGCCCCGAGCGCAGGATCGCCACCGCCGCCAGATAGGCCGCCAGCAGCAGCGCCAGCGCGAAGAACGCAAACCCGCGCGAGTCGTTCAGGTCGATGCCCAGCCCCGACAGGTCCAGCCGGGGCGCGCCCGACAGCCCGTCATCGCCGCCGAAAAACGACGATTCAAAGATATAGGAATAGGCCATCTGCCCAAAGGCCAGCGTCGCCATGATGAAATAGATGCCATGGGTCCGCGCGCAGATCGCGCCCACGATCCAGCCGACAACCCCGCCAAGCGCCATGGCCCCGATCATCGCGGGCAGGGGCGCAACCCCCGCCTTGGTTGCCAGAAGGGTAAAGCCATAGGCCCCGATCCCCATCAGCGCCCCGTGAAACAGCGAGACCATGCCGCCGAACCCGGCCACCATGTCCAGCGCGATCACCAGAATGGCAAGGATCGCAATCTCGGTCAGGATCTCAAGGCCGAAATATTCGGCGTTCAGGCCGTAAAGGATGGCCGCCGCGCCCAGCAGCACAAGCGTCGCGATCCGCAAAGGTGTGTGTCTGAACATTGCTTATCCTTTCGCCGGGAACAGCCCGGCCGGTTTGATCACCAGCACGGCGGCCAGCAGCGCGTAGATGAGAACCGAGGCCAGCTGTGGCGCGAGGACCGCGCCGAAGGTCTGCACGAACCCATAGATCAGCGACCCGGCGATGGCGCCCTGCAGGCTGCCCAGCCCGCCGATCACGATCACGATCAGGGTGGGGATCAGGATTTGCAGGCCCATATCCGGGGTCACCGACAAAAGCGGCGCGGCAATCGCCCCGGCCAGCCCCGCAAGCCCGCAGCCCACGCAAAAGACGATGAAGAACAGCTTTTCGACGTTGATCCCCAGACAGGCCGCCATTTCGTCATTGTCCACACCGGCGCGGATCATTGCCCCGATCTGGGTGCGCGACAGAACCAGTGTCAGCGCGACAAAGGCCAGCCCCCCAAGCGCGATGATGAACAGCCGGTAGATCGGGTATTCTATGCCCAGAAACGCGGCGCGCCCCGACAGGATCTGCGGCACGTCAATCCCAAGGGCGAAATCGCCCCAGATGATCCGCGTCAGATCGAGCATGGCAAAGATCAGCCCGAAGGTCACCAGAACCTGCGACATCGGGCCCGCCTTGCGCATCCGCTTGATCAGGCCGCCATACAGCACGACCCCGACCAGAGCGACCGCCAGCGGCGCCGCGATCAGGGCCGGCCAGTAGCCGACCGCCGCCGCAACGCTTGCCGCCACATAGGCCCCGAGTGCATAGAGCGCGCCATGGGCGAGGTTGACGAAATGCATCAGGCCGAAAATCACGGTCAGCCCCACCGACAACAGAAACAACAGCATGGAAAGCTGCAGGGCATTGAGCCCCTGCAAAATCCAAAACCCCGGATCGCTGGTCATTTTCTCATTCCCCCCAAAAGCCCGGCTGCCCAGGGTCGGGCAGCCGGATGTGTCCCTACTTCAGCACGCAGCCGTTGACCGGGTCCTGCTGCGCGGGAAGCGTTGCCAGAACCTTCTGGGTCAGCCCGGTTTCGCCGGCCACGGTCTCGTAGACATAGATCAGCTGGATCAGGTTGTTGGTCGCGGGGTCGATGCTGAGCGGACCACGCGGGCCGGTAAAGCTGACCTTGCCGAGGGCGGCGGCGATCGTCTCGCGGTCGGATGCGCCGGTTTTGGTGGCCTCGATCAGCGCGCGCGCGGAATCATAGCCGTGAACCGCGTATTCCGACGGGATGCGCCCGGTCTTTTCGGTGAAGGCGGCCACGAAATCCTTGTTCTCCACCGAGTCAATGGTGGGCACATAGTGCAGCGCCGTAATCACGCCTTCGGCCGCCGGACCCTGGGCATTCACATAAAGCGACGAGGTCAGGAACCCGGACCCGTAAAGCGGCAGATCGGTTTTCAGCCCAAAGCTGTCATACTGTTTGACGAAGGAAATCGCTTCGCCGCCCGCATAGAACACAAAGACGGCCTCGGCGCCGCTGGCCTGTGCCTTGGTCAGGTAGGGGCCGAAATCCTGTGTCTTGCGGAAGGGTGTGTATTCCTGTCCGACGATCTCGCCGCCCGCGGCGGTAAAGGCCTCTGCGAACGCGTCGATCATCTGGTGGCCTGCGGCATAGTCGGGGGCCAGCGTATAGACCTTGGTGATGCCCTGATCGAACATCCACTGGCCCATGGGGCGGTTCACCTGACCATTCGAAAAGGACAGGCGCACGACATAGGGGCTACAGCTTTCGCCGGTGGCCTCGTCATTGCCCGCATTGGCCACGATCAGCGGCACCTTCGAGCCGTGCACCATGTCGCGCACCGCGCCCAGAACGCCCGAAGACACGATGCCCGCCATGACATCGACCTTGTCCTGCAGCACCAGCTTGCGGGTCTTGGCAAGGCCCACCGGCGGGCTGACCTCGGTGTCCTCGCGGATCAGGTCAAAGGTTGCGCCGGTCTCGGCGCCATAGGTTTCAAGCGCGAGCGCAAACCCGTCGTCGATGTCCTGGCCAAGGCTGGCATAGACGCCCGAATAGGGCAGCAAAAGCCCGACCTTGATGTCTTCGGCCAGTGCGGGCGTGAACGCCAGACAGGTGGCAAGCCCGGCCAGGGCCGTCTTGAGTGTCGTTTTCATGTTGATTTCTCCTCCCTGTGAATTGCCCGGGCCTCTCCCTGGCCCGGTTGTCGTTATCCCAGATCGCCTCCTCCGACCGGCAGTGTCAGGCCGGTGATGTAGGAGGCGTCGTCGGATGCCAGAAACAGGATCGCGCCTGCCTGCTCATCCAGTGTGCCGTAGCGTTTCATCAGGCTGGACTGGACCGTCTGGTCGATGATCTGCTGATACCAAGCCTGTTCCTGCGCATCCTGTTCGCCCGGATGGCGCGGGATCGCCCGCGCGGGGGCTTCGGTCCCGCCCGGTGCGCTGGCCACGACGCGCACGCCGCGCTCGGCCACTTCCCACGCAAGCGAGGCGGTGATCGCGTTTACCCCGCCCTTGGCCGCGGCATAGGGCACACGGTTCAGGCTGCGGGTGGCGATCGAGGACACGTTGACGATCACGCCGCTTTCGCGTTCCAGCATCGTCGGCAGGGCCGCACGGCAGCACCAGAGCGTCGGAAACAGCGAGCGCTGGACCTCGGCCTGAATTTCCTCGGGCGCGTAATGTTCAAAGGGTTTGGTCCAGATCGTGCCGCCCACGTTGTTGATCAGGATGTCGATCCGGCCATAGGCCTCGACCGCTTCGGTCATTGCCTTTTGCGCGCCGTCCCATTGTTCCAGATCGGCGGCGATAAAGATCGCTTCGCCCCCTTTGGCGCGGATCCCGGCGGCGACCTCATCGGCCAAATCCGAACGGTCGATCAGCGCCAGCTTGCCGCCTTCGTCCGCGACGCGTTCGGCCACGCGGCGGCCGATGCCCTGGGCCGCGCCGGTGACGACGACGATCTTGTCGGTGAACCGGGCCATCAGGCGGCGTCCGCTTCGGCTTCGGAGGGGTTGAACTTTTCGAAATGGAAATGCGCCGGGGTCACGCCCAGATCGGCCATATGGCCGCGCACCGCATCCACCATCGGGGGCGGGCCGCACAGGTACACATCGACATCGCCGCCGTTGAAATCCTCCGCCGTCAGGTGATCGGTGACAAAGCCCTTCTTGGCGTGGTCGCTGTCGGCATCCGCCACAACGGTTTCCACGGTCAGGTTCGGCATTTTTGCCGCCAGCGCGGTGATCCGGTCCAGTTCGACCAGATCGGCGTCGCGTGTCACCGCATAGAACAGTCGGATCGGGTGTTCGGTCGGCTTGTCGGCCAGAAGTTCCAGCATCGACAGGAACGGCGCAAGCCCGGTGCCGCCCGCAAGAAACAGCAGGGGGCGTTCGGCGGGGCGCAGATAGAAGGTGCCCATCGGCCCGGTCAGCTCCAGCGTGTCACCGGCTTTGGCGCGCTCGGCCAGATAGGTGCTCATCATCCCGCCCGGCAGGTTGCGGATCAGAAAGCTGCCCGTGGCGGCATCGGGATGCGAGGAAAATGAATAGGAGCGATGCTGGCCGGTGCCCGGAACCTCGATGTTCACATATTGCCCCGGCAGGAACGCAACCTGTTTGGCGGGGGTGACCTCAAGCCGGAAAGACGTGTCCGACAGGGTTTCGACCGCCGTGACCGTGGCCGGCACTTTTTCCGCGCCGGTCTTGCAGGCCAGCGACGAGGCCGGCACCCGGATCACGCAATCGGATTCCGGGGTCATCTGGCAGGTCAGAACATAGCCTTCTGCTTCTTCTTCCTCGGTCATCGCGTCTTCGTGGTAGAATTCCAGCTCGTAGGAACCTTCCTCGCAGAAGCATTTGCAGGTGCCGCAGACCCCGTCGCGGCAATCCATCGGCACGTTGATCCGCTGACGAAAGGCGGCGTCCGTGACCAGTTCGTCTTCGTCGCAATCGATGATGCGGGTGACCCCGTCTTCGAAGTTCAGTGCAATTTTATAGCTCATATCTCTTCCCTCGGCGCGCCAGTCGGATGGCGCGCCGTCCCCGTAGATTTTGGATCAGATGTGGTAGACGTCGATCACGTGGTGGATCAGGTCGTTTTTCAACAAGACCTTTTTATCCATGATCAGCGGCTGTCCCGATGCGGTATCGATCGTGTAGAACGAGGTGCCGAAATACGTATCGGTGGTGTTGTAGCGATAGTTCAGCGTGAACCAGTTGAAGCGGATCTTCACTTCGGTCCCGTCGCGCGACACCACTTCGACATTGCTGATGTTGTGCGATGTGCGCGGCTCGGGCAGGCTGGTCGCCGAGGAGCGGTCCGTCTTGATGCGGAACACCCGGTCCTCGATCCCCGATTTGTCCTGATAATAGATCAGCGACATTTCGTTGGCCGGGTCTTCGGTCGGCGTGTCGAAATCATCCCAGGCGGGCATCCAGAACGGCGCGTCTTCGTGATAGAAGGCCAGCCATGTATCCCAGTCGCGATCGTCAAGCGCGCGCGCCTCGGCATAAAGAAAGGCGCGGATCTCGTCGATATCCAAAGCGGCGGCGGCCGAAACGGCAGTGTTTGTCATCGGCATCTGTCTTACTCCCCCGCCAGGCGCATCGGCGCCACGTTTTCACGCTCTTCCGCGATCGCGTCGTTCATGCGTTCGACCCAGTGATTGTGCTGAATGACGAACAGGCCCTCATCTTCGGTGCGCGCGCCCGAGGAAACCGGCGCGAGCCCGATGGATTTGGCCTCTTCGTCCGGCCCGTCGATCCATTGGGTCGCCCCGCGGCTCAGGTCGTTCCATTCGGCGGCGCGACCTTCATAGCCCAGTTGGCAGGCGCGGAATTCTTCCAGATCGTCCGGCGTGGCCATGCCCGAGGCGTTGAAGAAATCCTCGTATTGGCGAATGCGCTTGGTGCGCGCGTCCTGGTCTTCGCCTTTGGGTGCGATGCAATAGATCGTCACTTCGGTCTTGTCGACCGAGATCGGGCGGAACACGCGCAGCTGCGAGCTGAACTGATCCATCAGGAACAGGTTCGGGTACAGACACAGGTTGCGCAGATAGCCGATCATCCAATCCGCCTTGGCCTCGCCAAACCGTTCGACCAATTCGTCGCGGCGCGGGTAAAGCGGGCGGTTGGTCGGGTCGGCCCAGGTCGTCCACAGCATGATATGGCCGTTTTCAAAGGCGTAATACCCGCCCTTCTGCTTGGCCCATTTCGAGGCATCCACCGCCTTGATGTTGTCTTCTTTTTCCTCGCCGCGACGCGATGTGGTGGCCACATAGTTCCAGTGCACCGCCGACACGTGATAGCCATCGGCGCCGTTTTCGGCCTGAAGCTTCCAGTTGCCATTATAGGTATAGCTGGACGAGCCGCGCAGAACCTCAAGCCCGTCGTCGGACTGGTCGCAGACCATGTCGATCATCTTCGTGGCTTCGCCCAGATAATCGGTAAGGCTTTGCACATCCTCGCTGAGGCTGCCGAAAAGGAAGCCGCGATAGCTTTCGAACCGCGCCACACGTTTCAGATCGTGGCTGCCGTCCTTGTTGAACTGCTCGGGATAGCCCGCGCCCTTGGGGTCCTTGACCTTCAAAAGCTTGCCGGTGTTGCCAAAGGTCCAGCCGTGGAACGGGCAGGTGAAGGTGGATTTGTTCTGTCGCTTGAACCGGCAGAGCATCGCGCCCCGGTGGCTACAGGCGTTGATGAACGCGTGCAGTTAGCCGGTCTTGTCGCGGGTGATCACGATCGGCTGACGGCCCATATAGGTGGTGAAGTAATCGTTCGGGTTGGGGATCTGGCTTTCATGCGCCAGATAGATCCAGTTCCCTTCGAAAATATGCTTCATCTCAAGCTCGAACAGCTCTTCATCGCTGAACATGTCGCGCTTGGCACGGAACACGCCGTTTTCCGGGTCTTTTTCGACCATACCGTCCAGACGACGGCTCAGTTCATCAAGTCCTGGCTGGGTAAACATGGTTTTCCTCCTCGCAAGCCATAAGCCATAGTGTGCCGCAGGGCGGCGCTGTTTTCCTCAAAACATCGGTGTTTTGTTCTTAGCTCCCCGCGGCCAGGGCCACCGATCGTGCCCGATCCCGGCTGTAAAAAGCGACCTTGTCCTCATCAAGATCGACTCCGAGTCCGGGTCCGGCGGGCACTGTGACCGAGAAGTCCCCGTATTGAAGCGGCTCGGCCAGAATTTCGTCGCGCAGCAACAGCGGACCGAAAAGTTCGGTGCCCCAACGCATCTTCGGGATCGTCGAAAAAAGCTGAAGCGCCGCGGCCGTCCCGACGCCGGCCTCAAGCATGGTGCCGCCATAGGTGTCGATGCCTGCCGTATGGGCGATGGTGATCACGTCGCGCGCCGGCGCAAGCCCGCCGGATTGTGCGATCTTGATGGCAAAGACATCCGCCGAACGCTGCGCCGCGACCTGGGCCGCATCCTCGGGGCCCTGAAGCGATTCATCGGCCATCACCGCAATCTCGTAGGAAGAGGTCAGCTCTTTGAGCGCGGCGGTATACCCGCGCGGGATCGGCTGTTCGACCAGATCGACGCCGATCTCCTGAAGCCCGGCAAGACCCCAGCGCGCGTCGGTGATGCCCCAGGCCTGATTGACATCCACCCGGATGCTGGCCCTGTCACCCACCGCCTTCTTGATGCCCGCCACATGGGCCACATCGTCACGCACCGCGCGCTTGCCGATCTTCAGCTTGAAGACATTGTGCCGCCGGATTTCCAGCATCTCCAACGCTTCCTCGGCGTCGGTCTGCGAATTGCCGCTGGCAAGGGTCCAGGCGACGGGCAGGCTGCTGTGCACCGCGCCGCCGAACAGCTGCGCCACGGACACGTTCAGGCGCCTTGCCAGGCCATCCCAAAGCGCGGTTTCAATGGCGCAGCGCGCGATTGTGTTGCCCTGCACCGTCTTCGCCATCAGCAACGAGGCCGCCGCGATCCTGTCCGCATCCTGCCCCACAAGGGCGGGGGCCAGATAGGCGTCGATGGCCAGCTTGATGCTTTCGGGGCTTTCCGGGCAATAGGTCATGCCGCCGATGGTCGTGCCTTCGCCCAGCCCAACGGAGCCGTCCGAAAAGAATACCTTCACCAGAACGATGGACTGGCACATCATTGTCGTCATCGAAAGAACATGCCCGCGGATGGTGGGAATGTCGGCGATCGTTGCTTGAATGCGGTCGATGGTAGTCAAGGCGCCGGTCCAATTCTGAGGTCTATCACACAGCGAAAGTGTCAAAGAGCCCAGGTTTAGTCCAATACCGGATGGGTCTCAGGCAATACCTTCAGGCCGGGGGCCATCTGCACCTTCAGGCCGGGGGCCATCTGTCCGGTCTCGCATGAAAGCCCGATCACGAGGCCCGCAAGAGGACGCTTTTCGCCGGGGGGGCGCGGGGCGGCCGATTGCCGGCAGACGGGATCAATGAAGCTTGCGACCGCTTCGGTTGCGGCGCTGCACCACGCTTGGGGTTTCGCCGATGGTCTCGTGGAAGACGCGGGAAAAATGGCCGACATCGGTAAATCCCAGCGCATGCGCCACATCCTTGATCGACCGGTCCGCCAGCAGTTCGCGCGCGCGTGACATGCGGTGCGCGGTGGCGAATTTGGCCGGGGTCTTGCCGTAGCGGGCCTTGAAGTGCCGGAACAGGCTGGCCTCGCTCATGCGGGCAACGCGGGCCAGTTCTTCGGATGTAAAGCGTGCCTCGGGGTGTTGCACGATGGCCTCGACCACGGCATTCAGGCCGGTGTCGGCCATGTTTCTGCGACGCTTTTTCAGAAGATCCGCTTCTTGGGCCTGCAACAGACGCAACACCAGTTCGCAATGCGCGGATTCAATCAGAACCTCGCGCAGCGCCCCGGTTTCGGTTTCATAAAGGTGCATTATGCGGTCCATTTGCGCCTGAACTTCCCTGGCCTGGCGCAGATGCGCGAAATTCGACCAGTCAAGTTCCATCCGCTCTTCATGACCCTTGGCGCGAAGCGAGGCGTTGATCCGCGTGACGATCCGGTCAAGCTCGACCCTGTCAAACTCGATGACCATGCATTCCGCAGGCCGGTCCGGCGCCGCCTCCGGAAAGACGATGCTCATCGCCATCGAGGCGTTGACGAACAGCGTCTCGCCCGGCAGAAAATCGAACGGCTCGGACTCGTTGACGCGCATGATCTTGCGTCCTGCCCGCATGCAACAGATCAGGGGATTGTCGAATCGAAGGTCCACATGCGCGGTGTCCGTGGTCAGATAGACAGAGGCTTCGCTCTGGGCTGAATGCTGTACACTTCGGTATTCAACAAGCTTTTCTGCGGCCATGACGGCGCTCCTTGGCGGTCCGGGGTGATGCGCAACCTCAACCAGGACAGGGGGTATGAGGCGGTGCATCAACCGCCAACAATATAACGCGCGTACGCGAAAAACAAAGGGCGGCGCCCCGGGGCCTGGCAGTAACCCCCCGTCACGAACCACTGGAAGCAGCCCCGACGATACGGCTACAAACCACCCGAGCGCGACCTGCCCGCGATGGAATTTGAAAATATCATACAAGAAATTGAGAGTCTTGTGACTACCCTCTTCCCTGCGGGATACTTATTCTCTCTTGATGCTAAAAATGGGGGGAACTTTATGTTTGATTGGCTAGAAACCAGCAAAGACAACGCTGCACCCAGCGAGGCGCGCAAGCTGTTCATCAATGGCGAATGGACGCCTGCGGCCGGCGATACCACCTTTGACGATCACAACCCGACCACCGGGGATCTGTTCGCGCAATGCGCGGATGCGTCCCAGGCTGATGTCGACGCAGCGATTGCGGCCGCGAAAGCCGCCCAGCCCGCATGGGCGGCCCTGCCGCCCGCGGCGCGCGCCTCGTTCTTTTACAAGGCCGCCGAATTGTTCACTGAGCGTCAGGAACAGTTCGTACAGGTCCTGATCGCCGAGACCGGCTCCGGCTTTGGCAAGGCCATGTTCGAATGTTCGCTGGTGCCGCTGGCCCTGCGCGAAGCGGCAGGTCTGACCACGCGTGAAATCGGGGAAATCCTGCCGTCGCAAGTGCCCGGCAAGGTCAACCGCGCCGTGCGCGCGCCTGCGGGCGTTGTGGGCGTGATCTCGCCCTGGAACTTCCCGCTGTACCTGTCGCTGCGCGGGTTCGTCTATGCCCTGGCATTGGGCAATACGGCGATCCTGAAACCCTCCGAGGATTCGCCGGTCTCCGGCGGTCTGATGATGGCCGAGCTGTTCGCGGACGCGGGCTTCCCGGCGGGGGTTTTCAACGTCGTGACCACCGGGCGCGACGGCGCGGCCATGGTCGGCGACAGCTTTGTCAATGACAAGCGCGTCAATGTGCTGAGCTTTACCGGCTCGACCCACGTGGGCAAGATCCTCAACACCGCCTGTGCGCAGGCGTTCAAACCGATCATGCTGGAACTGGGTGGCAAGAACCCGATCCTCGTGCTGGAAGACGCGGATCTCGACCGGGCTGTGGATCTCGCGTTTTTCGGCGCCTTCATGCACCAGGGTCAGATCTGCATGTCCGCCGACAAGATCATCGTCGCGGACAAGATCTATGACGCCTTCCTTGAGAAGTTCGTCGCCAAGACTAAAAACTTCGTGCCGACCAATCCGCAGGAACAAACCTGCGTCATCGGTCCGATCATCAACGACCGCCAGTTGCAGCGCATCACGGCCCTGATCGCCGAAGCCCAGGAACAAGGCGCCAAGGTGCAAAGCGGCGGCGCGGCTCAGGCCCCGTTCTTCGAGGCGACGATCCTGACGGATGTCACCCCCGAAATGCGCGTCTGGAACGAGGAAATCTTTGGCCCGGCCACCATCGTGGTGCGTGCGGAATCGGTGCAGGACGCCATCGACATGGCCAATGACACGCCTTACGGGCTGTCGGCCTCGGTCGTGACCTCTGACATCGCCATGGGCGAAATGATCGCGGAACGGATCAACGCGGGCATGGTGCATGTGAACGATTCCACCGTGCATGACGAACCCCACTGCCCGTTCAGCGGGTTCGGCGCGTCGGGTGGCGGCGGCAAATGGGGGCCGAAAGGCGCCATTCAGGCCTTCACCAAGCAGCGCTGGATCTCGACCCAGCGCGTACCGCATCAATTGCCGTTCTAAAGCCACCGCTCCACGGCATGAAAAGACCCGGACGATCACTGGATCGTCCGGGTCTTTTTGTTTCAGGCCGGGCGTGAAAGGGCGGCCAGAACCGCCCCCTTGCCCGATCGGATCAGCCCGCGTTGCCGCGCTCTTCCTTCCACAGGCCCAGCTTTTCCTGCGCGCTGCGATCGGAGAAGAAGAACATGACCGCATCGTCGCTGGCACGCATCGTGCGCCAGGTCCAGCCCGGCAGCGCGATCACGTCATTCGGCCCGAGATCGAAGGTCTCGCCATTGATCTCGATGCTGACATGCCCTTCGGACACCACCATCGCCTGATTGTCGGTGGCTCGGTAGGGCGCGGTCGAGAAGCCTTCGGGAAGGTAGGCCAGCCAGGCCGCGATCATCGGCATCACCCAACCGCCGTCCAGCGGGTTGGCATAGCGCAGCGCATAGCCGAAATAAGGGTCGGGACGCACCGACTCCTTGAGCGCGAACAGCGCATTGCGCGCGCGATCATAGGGGTAGGCAAACACCGGCGAGTTGGCGCCGAACGGTGAAATCGGGTCCATCGGCAACATGCCCGAACCGAATTCCGCCGTCGAATGGCCATTCTTCTTGGTGATTTCCTGCTGCGCGTCGGGCAGTTCTTCGGAGAACCCGCACTCAAAGAAGTTCACCAGCGGCACGTCCAGCGCATCGACCCAGATGACGGGGCCTTCGCCGTCATGGCCGTGGTCGTGGAAGGTGCCGCCCGGCGTGATCACCACGTCACCACGATGCATTTCGCTGCGCTCGCCATCCACGGTGGTATAGCCGCCGTTGCTTTCCAGCACGAAACGCAACGCACCGGCGGCGTGTTTATGCGCCGGGGCGGTTTCGCCGGGCAGGATCAGCTGCATCCCCGCATAAAGCGTCGAGTTGATCCGGGATGTGCCCTCGAAGGCGGGGTTTTCGAACACCAACACGCGGCGCTCGGCTTCTTCGGCGGTCAGAAGATCGCCCGCCTCCAGCAACAGAGGCCGCACCTCGGTGTAGGGCCAGACATAGGGCCGAGTCTTGTTGCGCGGCTCTGGCGGCACCAGCCCTTTCAGGCGCTCCCACAAAGGGGCCAGCGAACCGGGGGTCAGCTTGTCATAAAACGCCTGACGGTCTTTTGGAAATTCTGCCGTTGTCATTGGTTTGCTCCTTTTTTGTGTCTTGTGATGTTAATCGGATCGGCCATGGGGAATACCGTCGATCCGGATGGACATGTGCCCGCCGGGAAGCCGCGACACGCAGCTGCAAAGACAGTCGGCCGCCGCGCGTTCCCGGTCGCTGAGAAACACATCGCGGTGGTCGATCTCGGCATCCGCCGCGTGCACCACGACCTTGCACAGCCCGCATTCGCCTTTGCGGCAATCGCTGAGCACTTGGTGTCCGCTCTCCAGCAGCGCATCGAGCAGGGTCTGACCCTCCCCCACTTCGACGGTGCGGTCGCTTTCCTCGACATGCACGGTGAACGGCCGCGTGGGCCGGGTGCCCGAGTTGCCAAAGGTCTCATAGCGCAGGTTCTGCGGCGGCAACCCGTGTTCGGCCCAGGCGGATTTGATCGCCTCGGTCAGGCCCATCGGGCCACACATGTAGAGGATGGTCGCCCTGTCCAAAGCCGCGACCAGTGCCTTGGTATCGAGCGTCGCCCCCGCGCTGGCGTAATGCAGTGTCAGGTCATCGCCCAACAGGTCCTGCATCAGATCGACAAAGGCGGCCTCCTCCGGCGCGCGGGCACAATAGTGCATCGTGACCGACTTGCCGGTTTTGCGCAGTGTTCGGGCCACCCCGGTCATCGGCGTGATGCCGATCCCGCCCGCCACCACGACATATGTCTGTGCGCCGTAGCTCACGGGCATGGAGTTGTCGTTGCCCGTAAGCTGGATTTGATCCCCCACCGAAAGGCGCCACATGGCGGCGGAACCACCCTTGCTGGCGGGTTCCAGTTTCACCGCGACCGTCAACATGTCAGGCCCCTGCCCGTCATCGACCACGGAATAGGACCGGTGGATCAACTGCCCGTCATGGGGCAGGGCAAAGGTCACATGCGCGCCCGCCTCGACCGAAATCGGGTCTCCGGCGATCGCAAAGCGCAGCAAGCGGATGCCCTTTGCGATCTCACGCGTTTCGACCACGGTGGCGGTGGTGTTCAGCTGTGTCGCTTGCATGTTTCACTCCTTTCCGCGCTTGGGGCCCTTCCCCCTATGGGCTTAGCCGACACGGCGCAGACCCGCCGTTTCCGCGTCGATCATCTCGCTCACCTTGCGCCGCGCCCACATGCCGCCCGCATCGATGTTGAGGTCATAGAACTCCTTGTCGGGATTGCGGGCGATGGCCTCCTGTTGCAGTTCGAGAATGTCTTCGTCCTGTTTGAAAATCCCGGCCACGGCATTGCGCCACGCCGTGGTCAGGCTCATATCGCCCAGCTTGAAATTGCGGTTGGCGGACCAGAAGTAATGCGACGTGGTCTCCGTCGCGGGGGTGATTGAGTTGACGATATAGCCATTCACCCCCTGCGACCGATTGCCTCCGGGCGCACCGGTGCCGGCCACGGCCACCCCGACATCCAGCGCCACACTGCTGGGCGCCAGAAAATTGATGATCTGCCAGCGGTCCACCGGCCCCGGCACCCCAAGCTGCGCGCCCCAGAAAGGCGGCGGGTCCTGGTTCAGGATCCAGCGCGTCACCCGGGCCGACCGTTCACCATGGGTCACGCTGAACGGCGCCTCGGCCACCGCATCATTGCCGATGGAACCGTCATGCACGAAGGTCTCGTGCGTCAGGTCCATCAGGTTGTCGATGCCCAGCAGGTAATTCGCCTTCAGCTCGATCAAAGTGCCGTCGCCGGTCCACTCCGGATCGTCGTTCCAGTGCAGATCGGGCACCAGATCCACATCGGCCAGCGCCGGATCGCCCATCCAGATCCAAAGATAGCGGTGGCGCTCGACCAGCGGGTATGTCCGCACCGCCGCAGACGGGTTGATGGTCTCCTGCGAGGGCATATGCACACAGCGCCCGCCGGGTTCATAGACCAACCCGTGATAGGGGCACACCACGTTATCGCCCGCAAGCCGCCCTTTGGACAGGGGGGCAAGCCGGTGCCAGCAGGCATCATCCATCACCACGGCGGTGCCATCGGCCTTGCGATAGAACACCAATGGTTTTTCACAGATCGTACGCGCGAGCATTGCGCCCTTTTTCACCTCATAGTTCCATGCCGCGACATACCAGGCGTTCAGCGGAAAACTTCTTTGGGTCATTTTCTCTCCTCCCTAGGGTTGGGCGCCCGCTCTCCTCTTCGGGCGCTAGTGCATCAGATTTGGCAGCCATAGTGCGATGATCGGAAAGGCGATCAAAAGCGCGGCGCGGATCACATCCGCCGCGATAAACGGCAAGACGCCGCGAAAGATCGTCGCGGTGGGAATGTCCGGCAACACGCTGCGCAGAACAAAGATGTTCATGCCCACCGGCGGCGTGATCATCGAGATTTCGATCACGACGATGACCACGATCCCGAACCACACCAGATCGAAGCCAAGCGAGGCGACGATCGGGTAAAAGATCGGCACGGTCAGAAGCATCATCGAGATCGATTCAAGGAAACATCCCAGAACCACGTAGATCAGAACGATCATGCTGATCACCATCATCGGCGACAGGTTCATATCCATCACCCAGGCGCCCAGATCCTGTGGCAGGCGCGCCACGTTCATGAAGTTGGCAAACAGGATCGCGCCGATCAGAATGGTCAGAAGTGCGACCGAGGTGCGTGCGGAATCGTAGAGCGTATCCAGCAGCTTACGGACATTCATCCGCCCACGGGCGAGGGCGATCACCAGGGCTCCGGCAGAGCCGATCCCTGCGGCTTCTGTCGGGGTGAACAGCCCAAGATACAGCCCGCCCATCACCAGGGTGAACAGCAACAGGATACCGATGATGCCCTGAAGCGAGGCCAGTTTGTCCGCAAAGCTGGCACGTTGTGCCGCCGGGCCGATGGAGGGGTTAAAACGTACCCAGACCGAGATCGCCGCCATGTAGAGCACGATTCCCAACAGGCCGGGCAACACCCCGGCGGCAAACAACGCGCCGATGTCGCTTTCGGTCATGATCCCGTAGAGCACGAGCGCGATGCTGGGTGGAATGAGGATGCCAAGTGTGCCCCCTGCCGCCACCGATCCCGCCGCCACGGCATCGGAATACTGGTAGGATCGCATCGGCGGCACGGCGACACGCGCCATGGTGGCCGCCGTTGCAAGGCTTGACCCACAGACCGCGCTGAACCCGCCGCAGGAGGCAATCGTGGCGATGGCAAGCCCGCGGCGCATCCCGCCGAACCAAGTCTGCGAGGCGGCGTAGAGATCATCGGAGATGCCGGAGCGCGCAATGAGATTGCCCATCAGGATGAACATCGGGATGACGGCGAAATCATAGCTCATCACCGTGTCTGAGGCGACGGTGCCGATGCTTTTCAACGCGGGTGAAAGGCCGACGATCCACCCGAACCCCGTCGCGCCGACAAGACCAAGCGCAAAGCCGATCGGCACCCGGATCAACAGCAGGGCAAAGAGACAGATAAACCCAATGAGAACGATCATGTGTTGCCCCCCGTTGAGCGGGGATGGCGCGTGGGAAAGACGCGCGAAAGCCCCTGAACCAGACAGATCATGGCCGTGAGTGCCGCCAAAACCGCCATGACGCGTACCATCGGCGCAATCGGCCAGCGGGTGAACATCATCACCGTGTTGAACATCTCCAGCGTCTGCGCCTGTGCCCAAAGCTGTTTGGCGACCAGGGCAATCAGCCCGGCCGAGAGCAGATCGACAGCCGCCGTGACACCGATCCCGAGTTTCGATCCCGGCGAGATTGGCACGAGATCCACGCAGATATGTTCGCGGCGCAACGTGACCAGTGGCAATCCGACGTAGAACATCGCGCCCACGCAGACCTTGGTGAATTCGAAGGCAAAGGCAATCGGGTGGCCGAACTGGAGTCCGACGACATCGACAAAGGTGATGACCACCAGCATGGCCATCAAAACACTTGCGGTGATGCGCCCGGCCCCTTCAAGGGACCGGACGGCTTTCGGAAAGATCTGTGTCATGGTCATGGCTTGTCCGACACCGATGCCGCGCGGTAGGCTTCCAGGGCTTGGGCCCCGTCAATTCCGGCGGCCTTGGCTTTGGCCAGCCAGGCGTCCTCAAACGGATCAAGCGCGCCATGGATAAAGTCGAGCAAGGCCCCGTCCGGCACGGAGATGGCAATCCCGTCGGCGATGGATTTGGGGACCGAGGCATCGTGTTCGGCTTGCCAGACCTCGCCCATCTTGCGCGCCAATGCTTCGCCTGAGATGGCCGAGATGGCGGCCTGATCTTCGGGCGAAATCTTGTTCCAGGTCGCCAGGTTCATCACCAGGAACATGCTGGCGTTATAAAGCCCCCCGGGAATGGCCATTTCGTATTTCACGAATTCTGACACCCGAAAATTGTAAATCGCATCGTTGGACAGCGAGACCCCGTCCACGATGCCCTTTTCAAGAGCTTCGCGCATTTCGGTCACTGGAATGCCGATCGGAGTGGCCCCGAGATTTTCCAAGGCGCTCGCCACGGAGCTATTGGTCGATCTGATTTTCAAGCCGACAAAATCTTTGGGGTCTTTGATGGGCCGGACACTGTTGAACATCTGGCCCGGCGGCTGGGTGTGCACCGCCAGGGTATGAACGCCGGGGTGCATATTGGCGGGTTCAAGAATGTCTTTGAAAACCCGCCAATAGGCGACCGAATTGCTGGCGGCATCGGTGGAATGAAACGGCAGTTCGACCATTTCGCTCAGCGGGAAGGTCCCGGGGGTGAACCCATGCACCCCCCAGGTCATATCCGCGATTCCATCCATTGCCATCTGATAGTTGCGTGGGGGCGGTCCAAGCGGACCAGCAGAAACCTCGACCACCACGCGGCCTTCGGTCACTTTTTCGATCTCCTCGAAATACGGGTACAGCACCCGTTCGTTGATGAAATAGGTGGGCGGCAACCACTCGCTGTAGCGAATGGTCACCTCCTGGGCAAAGCTGGCCCCTGCGCTCATGGCAGCCAGCGCGAAACCAAGCAAAAATCCGCGTCGTTTCATTGCCGTTCTCCTCCCTGATAGCGACGTTATGATATGTGCCTATGCGTCGTTTTATTGCGCGGCGGTCGCGATATTCTCCCCTATCGCTTCCACCGACCCGTCATCACGCCACGTAGGCGAGATGTCATAGATCCAGCTCATTCCCAGATAGTGTTTTTCAATCGGCCAAGAGCTGATTTCAGCGTTGCGCATGTCGCGCGTTGCGCCACTGGCGTGATAGACCTCGCCATAGAGGCGCGCGGTCATCTGAACCCGTGTCGTGCGCAGATAGCGCGCGTCGCGATACCGCAGGAAAGCGGCTTCGTAATTGCCATTCTCATTGACCAGCATGTCGGCCAGACAGACGGCGTCCTCAATGGCCATATTGGCCCCCTGCGCCAGGTATTGCAGCATCGGATGCGCCGCATCGCCCAGAAGCGCCATCGGTCCCTTGACCCACTCGCGGATCGGATCGCGGTCGTTGAGCACCCACATGCGCCAGTTTTCGATCTTGTCCAGCAGGGTGCGCACTTCGGGGCATTTGTCGGCAAAGCGCAGTTTCAGCTCTTCGGGATCGCCGAAATCGTTCCAGCCTTCGGAAAAACGGTCCGAATGGAACACCGCGACAAGGTTATACAATTCCCCGCCGCGCAGCGGATATTGCACCAGGTGCGCCTTTTCCCCGGCCCATAGGCACATGGAATTGGTGCGCAGCTCTTCGGGCACGTCCTCGGTCGGCAGAACCGCGCGATAGGCGATATGGCCCGACACGCGCGGCGGCCCGTCGTTGGCGATCAACTCGCGGGTTTTCGACCAGATGCCATCGGCCCCGATCAGCGCGTCGGCGTCGATCACCAGCCCGGCTTCGGTCGTGACACGCACGCCGGTTTCGGTTTCCGTGATCCCGGTCATTTTCGAATTGACCCGAAGATCGACATTCGCCGATGCGAGGCATTTGTTCAGAAAGGTCTTGTGCAGATCGGCACGGTGGATCACCGCATAAGGGAAGCCGAACCGTTTGCGAAAATCCTCTGCGGCCGGGATCTGGGCGATGAATTCGCCGGTGATGCTGTCGCGCATCCGCAGATCGTCGGGAAAGGCCGAGATGGCGTTGACGTCATCGACAATCCCCAGTCGCTGAAACATTTTATAGCTGTTCGGCCCAAGCTGGATGCCCGCTCCGATTTCGGCAAATTCCGGCGCCTGTTCCAGCACACAGACCGATTTGCCGATCTGCGCCAGGGCATAGGCCGCCGCAAGACCGCCGATCCCCCCGCCAATAATGACAATTTCTGTTGAAATCTGTTCACTCATTTTCTTGCTCCTCCGGGCCGGCTCTCGCTTAGGCGACCCCTGTCACTTCGACGGTCAATTCGCCAATTTGATCGATTTGCGCGTGCATGGTGTCGCCCGCGTGCACCTGGCCCACGCCTTCGGGTGTGCCGGTGAAAATCACATCGCCCGGGTGCAGCGTGTAAAAGCTCGAGGCGTATTCGATCAGCTCGGGTACGCTGAGCACCAGATCGCTGGTGTGGGCTTTCTGCCGGGTCTCGCCGTTGACCGTCAGTTCAAAGCCAAGCGTCGCGGGATCGGGGATCTCGTCGGCCGTGACCAGCCAGGGGCCGAGCACCGAATAGGTATCCAGCGATTTGCGAAAGCTGCGATCCTCGGGGCCGCGCACGGTCATGTCCAGACCGATCGTATAGGCCGCGACATAGTCCAGCGCGTCGGCGGCACTGATGTTCTTGCCGGTCTTGCCGATCACCACGGCCAGCTCGATCTCGTGATCGTTGCGGCGATCCGGGCGGGAAATCTCAACCGCCTTGCCGGGCCCGATCAGCGAGCTGTTGGCCTTGAGGAACAGACCGATATCTTTGATCTGGCGCATATGCGCCTCGTTCGCATGGTTCAGCTCGGCCTGATCGCGCACCTCTTGCAGATGCTTGGCATAGTTCACCGGGGCGGCCACAAGCTTGCCGGGGTTGGCAACTGGCAAGTCCAGCTTGATCTGATCCAGCGGGATCACATCAGCGCCCTCGACGAACTTTGCCAGCTTGGGCAACAGGTCGGGCAGCGCGGCGATCATCACATCGTGACGCGGAAAGGGGTATCCCGATGCAGGCAGCGCTGCGAACACCTCGGTTACATCCACGACGCCATCAGCCGTGACCACGCCAAAACGGTTTTCGCCAAAACGGCAAATCTTCATAGTTTCCTCCCGGAGAGTTTCTTGCTGCGCGTATTCGACAGCATACTGTCAATTCGACGCTTGTAAAGCGACAGAATGCTGTCGGTCTGATGTTTCAATGCGCTGTTTCTTGGCAAAGGGGCGCGCGCTGGTGTAGACAATTGCGAAAATCAGATAGGGCCAAGATGGAATTCTGGGACGACGCAGTGGTTAAGAACACCCCGCCGACAATCGAGGACATTTACCGGTCCCCGGGACACTTGATTCGCCGCTGTCAGCAGATTTCCGCATCGGTTTTCGCTGACGAGCTCGGTGAATTCGGCCTGACACCAGTTCAATATGCCTCGCTTCTGGCAATTCGGGACCGGCCGGATATCGACCAGCGGAGTCTCGGCCGGATGATCGCGATCGACCGCTCGACGATCGGGACGGTGATGAAGGGGCTGGAAGATCGGGAACTGATCACCCGGACAACCCCGCCCAATAACCTGCGCATCAAGGTCATGCGGGTGACCGAGCGCGGAGAAACGTTGTTGATCAAGTCGGTTAACGCGATTGCGAATGTCCAGAAACGCCTGCTTGCCCCGCTGTGCCCCGAGGATCAGAAGACGCTTCTCAGGCTGCTCTCGCAGGTTGTCGATGTGAACAATTCCCAAAGCCGCGCGCCGCTAGAAATCAAGAAAGAGCCATAGGAACAAGCGGCTTCGGCGTCGCACCCTTCCGATCCAGGTCACTAAAAAATATTGACAGCACTCTGACGTTAGCGGTAGTGCAAGTGACAGTATGCTGTCGTTTCCCGGCCTCTCAAGTGCCGAACCCAAAGCGCATTGCGTCGCGCCGAGGGTGCAAGAGAAAGGAGCGCAGCTGTCTAAGGGAGGACGACCAATGGCCAGAACCAAACCACGCAAGTGGATTGCCAAAGAAATTGCCGCGCTTGATCCGGCCAAGGATTATGCCGAAATCTGGAAGCTTGCGGTGATCTACCGGTCCAATGACACGTTCATGGATCTGATGTATTCGATCACCTTCCCCAACTTCGTCGTGCCCAACCACGGCGCGATCGCCGTGCTGCGCGATGGCAAGGGCAAGGTGTTCAAAAGCGCCGAGCGCAGGATGGACGACACCGGGCGTCACATCCTGATCTGGTCGGAATATGGCCCCGATCACCCCTACACCAGGAAATCCGTCGATGCGCTGAACAAGCTGCATACGTTCTATTCGAAAAAATACCCTGGCTCGTTCCGGCACAACCAGGATTACCTTTACACGATGTGCTACGAGGCCACCCTGTTCCATCGTCTGATGCAGCGCGTCGGCCTGAAAGGCATGACCGAGAAAGAACAGATCGCGGCGTGGGAATTCTGGCGGCGCATGGCGACGCTGTTCATCAACGCCGAGACCGGCGGCCCGATCACCGGCTTTCCCGACAGCTTTGACGGGTGCATGGACTTTGTGGAGTCCTATGAGGCCGAGCGTCGTCCGCCAAACAAATATGCCGATCAGATCGACGAAACGATGATCCAGGCATTCGGCAAGCGCTATTTCCCCAAGCCGCTGCAACCTGCCGCGCGGACCCTGGTGATGTCGCTGCTGCCCGAAGGCACCGTTCGGGGGCTGGGGCTGAAACCCGCATCGCCGGTGGCAAAAGCGATCTGCCGGTTCGGCTTCCGCTGTTTCCTGTGGGTCGGCGACAAGATTATTCCCGACCCCGATGTTTCGCATCCCGAACTGATGCGCAAACGGCTGCGCCTGCCCGAAGAAGCCTATACCGACGAGGTTTCCGACGGTGTGCCCTATGCCCACGCGCCCGGCGAAGCCACGGCCTAGAGCACAAGGGTCTGCCGGGGAGGGGCAGAGCCTGACACCCGCGCCTTGACAGCGAAGCGTCTTCAGAACCGCCGCCACGGGACATCCAATCCCGGTGCCCTGCGGGCGCATTGCGCTCTCATGTCAGCGTAACCACGGCACGTTTTCCCATCTGTGGGGAACGTCTTCAGACCACCATGAATACGACAAAAAGGCGCCCGTGACACGGCGCGCCATAGGGAGGGACCATGACCAATATCTATAGGAACATCGCACTTTCGGTGCTTGCTGCGTCGGCGGGCTGTGCGCTTGCTGGATCGGCGCAGGCCGCCGAAGTCTTTCAGCCGACCACTCCGGGCGGAAACCACGATATCCGTGCCGCCGAATTGCCCCCCGAGCCGGGCCTGTACTTTCTGGGCGCCTTTGCGCGCACCAGTAACGACAAGATTACAGATGACAGGGGCAATGCCATTTTCCCTGACACGGATCAGACCGTATCGGTCGGCGGTCTTGGCGCGCTTTATGTGTTCCCCGACGAAATCGCGGGCGGGCGGCTGGGTGCGAGCCTCGTCTTCGGCTATGGCACGAACGATCTGGTGGTGACCAATCTTCCGGTGGGGCCAGGCGGTACGCCGATCAGGGGCGACAACACCGGGCTCTTCGATCTGACGGGCGAACTGGTCTGGTCCAAAGCCCATTACAACCCCCCAAACCCGGAGGCCGGCCCGGTTCCGATCCCGTCGGGGTTCGCCTATAGTTTCGGCCTTGGGTTCACCGCCCCGATCGGCGCTTTCGACGGCGACAAGACCGGCAACCCCGGTTTCAACAACTGGGTTCTGTCGCCTAGCATCGCTGCGACCTGGCGCTCCGATCCGATCTGGCTCCATGGCACCGAACTTTCGGTGCGTGCCTCGTATAATCACAATTTCAAGCGGGAGGATTCGACTGGCGGCTTCGAGTACAGCGACGGCGACTATGTAATTGCCGATGTCGCGCTGACCGAGCGCTACAACATGTTCCAGTTCGGCGTGGCCGGCACCATGATCAAACAGATCGAGGACGACGAAGGTTCGCTGGCGGTCCCCGATGGGACGCGTGGACGCGTCAGTTCGCTGAAGGCGGGGCCGATCGTCGCCATTTATCTGCCCGACACCTCGATCGTGAAAATGAAGTATCTCGTGGATATCGACACCGAAAACACCTTTGAGGGTAATCGTTTTCAGGTGGCCTATATCAAAAAGTTCTAAAGGGCCGGTCCGGTCCTGAAAGCACAGTTGAGGTGGCCTTTGGGCCTGCCCCAACCCAGCGCGCGGCGGTCAGTGATCGCGGCGCGCATTTTTTGGCGCAGGCGCCGCCTCCGACGGGCTATCACGCTGGTCAAGAAGTAAAATTGTGGTGTAGTTGTTGCCCGGCGGACGACCGAACGCGCCGTGACGAACGCATGCCCTTGTTGTGGGGCTTGGGCCCTTTACAAGGCAATCCGCCGCCCGCGGCGACATCGGCAGCGGGCCTTGCCCGACGGATCTGGTTGCCGGGCAAACTGGAACTATTCTGAGGTCTTCGGTGAAGCAGTTTCAACTTCCTTTTGCAGCGCATACCACGATCGCCGCGCTGCTTGCCCTGACCCTTTCCGCCCTGCTTGGGCTTGCGCATCCGTTCTGGGCCGCGATGACCGTCTGGCTGGTGGCACAGGCCAATCGCGGCTTGCTGTTCGAACGCGCGGTAGCCCGGTTGCTGGGAACCTTCACCGGTGCCTGTGCGGCTTATGTGATCTTTACCAGTACCAATGGATCGCTTGTGCTGATGCTTGCGGCGCTGTCGTTCTGGGTGGCCACCTGTTCCGGCGTGGCCAGCCTGTTTCGCCATTTTCTGTCCTATGGCATCCTTCTGGTGGGCTATACGACGGCGATCCTTGTGCTGCTTGGCGTCACGGATCCGGCTTTGCAAAACGATCTGGCGGCAAGCCGCATTGCCTGTACGGTGATTGGCATCCTGTGTTCGGCGCTGGTGTCGGGGCTGTTCACCGCCAATGCCAACCCGGGGTCTGTCCGCGACCACCAGGACGATATCACGCAGCAGGTGCTGCGCGCCGCTGCCGCGCCAGCGCTGGCAGCCGACTGGCCGCTGGGTCTGCTGCGCCAGATCGGCGCGATCGAAGCCGAAAGCGATGCTCTGGCGGCGGGGTCTCTCAAAGGGCACAAGCAGGCGCGGCTTGGGCGCACGCTGCTGGCGGCGCTGACCAATTTCATGGCCGATATCAGCCAGAACGATGCCGCGCGCCCCGGTCCCGAGCTCCTGACCGCATTTGCGGACGCGATCGAAGGCGGCGCCGGCGCGCAAGAGGCCGCGCGCCTGCGCAGGCTCGATCTTCCCGCCTCGTTTCGGGCCGTCCTCGCGGCCTATGCCGCCGTGACGGATAGCGAGGCGGACGGCGCATCGTCCCATGGCGCCTATAACGACCAGACGCTGCCCGACTGGCAGGCGTTTCACCAGAACGCGACCCGAACGGGATGCGCCCTGACCCTCGCCAGCGCGGTCTGGCTGATCAGCGGCTGGTCGCAAGGCCCCTATATGGTGATGACCGCGGCCATCTTCACCACGCTGTTTTCCAACTTTCCGAACCCGCAGCTTGCCGTGCGCGATACCATGCGCGGCTCGATCGCGGGTGCCGGGGCGGGGCTGTTGTACAGTGGCGCCGTGATGCCCCATATCGACGGGCTGGCGATGACCATTCTGGCGATTGCCCCGTTGCTGCTTCTGGGCGCCTGGGCCATGAGCCGCCCCGGCACGGCGAAAGCGGCGATTGATCTGAACATGACCTTCCTGCTGACCGTGCAGCCGGGCGATGCGATGGCCACGTCCGGCTGGCTGCATGCGCTGAACCAGTCGGCGGCGATCCTTCTGGGCGTGACGGTGGCCACGTTTGCGTTCCATTTCCTGTGGCCGCGCAATCCGGCCCGCAACGCCCAACGGCTGAAAGAGGTCATTCGCCGCGATCTGGATGTCATGACGACCGAGACCACGGCAAACACCGCGCTGCGGCGCCGCGGCCGCATCACCCTGTCGCTGCTGCGGCTCGCAGCCATCCCCGATGTCGACCAACGGGATGTGAAAGAGGGATTTGCCATGCTGGTCCGCGCCTATGCCTACGCCTCGAGCAAACTGAGCGCGCGCTAGACTTGCCGTTGAACGCCTACATCGAGGCCTTCGACGGCAAGTACCCTCCTGCATGCCTGAACGCCCCTTGGTTCGTGCACCTTGAAGATACGGCCGAAAAGCTGGGGGCCTGAACTACCAGCTTTTCGCGCCGAGGGTCAGGGCCGGGGGGTGCCGGCGGTTCGGGCCTGCATCGCCGAAAGCTCGGCGCGATATTGCGCGTTCTGGTGTTCGAGCTGCTCGATCCTCCGGATCGCGTCGCCGGCTGTGAAGCGGCGGGGGATGTGCCGGGGGCAGTTCCAGTCGAATGCCTCGACGCGAATGACGATCAGCCGTTCCGCCTTGGCCGGAAACAGATCGGGCGGCATGGCCCGGCCCGCCAGCGTATCCCTTTCAATCACGTGCACATGCCCCCAGATCTTGAGCCGCCGCGCATGGGCGTAATCCATCAGGAACAGCGATATCCGGTTGTTGGCAGCCAGATTTCCGAGGCTGATATACTGGCGGTTTCCACGCAGGTCGGCATAGGCGATCGTCCGGTCGTTCAGCACCCTGAGAAAGCCGGCGGGGCCGCCGCGAAACTGGACATAGGGCCAGCCGGTTTCAGATGCCGTCGCCTGGTAGAACCCGTCGCGTTCTTCGATGAATGCGCTTTCGGCAGGGCCGAGCGTATCGCCGCCGGTTCGCTCCGGCGACAGGAGGTTGGCATAGTTTCCGGACCCCAGGCGCTGCTGCTGGTCACGGACGGACGGGGTAAAAGCGATCTGGGCAAATGCGAGGGCCATCTGAGGTCTCCTACAGGTTGAAATGGTCAAGGCCGGGATGATCGGCGGGGCGGGTGCCGAGCGGCCAGAGGAACAGGCGCTGCTCGGGGCGGATCGGCACGTCGTTGATCGAGGCGATGCGGCAGCACATCCGGCCGTTTACCGCAAATTGCCAGTTCTCATTCCCGAGCGAGCGAAACCATTGGCCGCTGTCGTCACGCCATTCATAGGCAAAGCGCACGGCGATGCGGTTTTCGGCGAAGGTCCAAAGATCCTTGATCAGGCGGTAATCCAGCTCGCGTGCCCATTTGCGGGTCAGGAAAGCATGGATCTGGTCATGGCCGCGGATGAATTCCGCCCGATTGCGCCAGCGGCTGTCATCGGAATAGGCCGGGGTCACGATATCGGGGTCGCGGCTGTTCCAGGCATCTTCGGCGGCGCGGACCTTGCGCAGCGCGCTATCATGCGAAAAGGGCGGAAGCGGGGCGCGGCGGTCAGTCATCGGTTTTCCTTCGGGCGGGTCCCGGTTGACGGGCAGGTTATGGTGTACAGGTCGGTAAATGTTCTGTCGCAAAGGTGTACAGATCGGTAAGTCATATCAAGGGAAAATTTGCCTTCTCACTAGTCTCGATCTTTCCGAGGGCAAAAACAGTATGGAAAAACAATCTTAATCAGTGGGTTGCTTGCCCCTCGCGGTGCCGATAAATATGTACCGATCAGTTAATGAGGGATGCGAGATGAGCCAGAGCAAGCGTGCGGAACTGATTCGAAAGGCGCTGATGCTGTTTTATCGAAACGGCTTCCACGCGACGGGGATGGACCTTGTCGCGAGGGAAACGGGTGTTTCGAAAACCTCGATCTACAAGCACTTTCGCACCAAGGAAGAGCTTATCCTCGCGGTGCTGCGCCTGCGGGACGAGAACTTCCGCAACTGGCTCTACAGACGGATGGAAGAACTGGCGGATACGCCCAAAGGCCAGCTTCTGGCCATGTTCGATGCGTTGGGCGAATGGTTCCGCGAAGATAATTTCAAAGGCTGCATGTTCATCAAGGCGAGCGCGGAATTCCAGGAACATGACCATGCGATCAATGCGCAGGCATATGCGCACAAACAACTGCTTGTCGATCATTTCGAAGCGCTGGCACGGCAGGCGGGGCTGTCCGACCCGCATGTTTCGGCGCGTCAGTTGCTGATCCTGAAAGAGGGCGCAATCGTGATTGCCGCAATGTCTCACACGGACACCAGCGCGAAAGAGGCCAAGCGCATCGCGGAGGATCTGCTTGCCTGATCACGATGGCGGCGGCTCATCTTTCGTGGGAGTCGCGGCGATGTCTGGCGAGGGCTGTGAGCGGCCCGGTCTGATCCGGTGTTAGCGCCCGGCCGGCCGTGCGGTTCAGCGCTTGCGCATCAGGTAGATATCCATGATCCAGCCGTGGCTGGCGCGGGCTTCGGCGCGGCGGGCGAGGATGGTATCGCGGACGTCGGCCAAAGGGCCGGAAATGCGGATTTCGGTTTCCATTCCGGCATAGGCCGACCACCAAATGTCGATGCCGTGGGGAAGGAGGGCTTCGAACGCCCCGCCGCTGTCGAGCATCACGATGATGGTGTCGGCCCCTTCGGGCCAGCCGCTCTCACGCAGTTTTCGCCCTGTGGTGACGATGAATGGCGCGCCGACCGTGTTGAGCGGAATGGCGTGGCCGGCGGTGAGGGCCTGCATCGCGGTGATGCCGGGGATCACGCGGACCTCCATCGGCATCCGGCCCTTCAGGCGTTCGGCGATCCTCAGCGTGCTGTCATAGAGCGAAGGATCACCCCAGACCAGAAATGCCACCGTGCCGCCGCCGGGCAGCGCGGCGGTGATTTCTCTGAGCCAGACGTCGGCGATGGTATCATGCCAGTCTTCGACCCGCCGACGATAATCCGGTGTCGCCGGATCACGCACGGGCAGATCGAACTCGCGCAGCTCCGACCCCGGCGTTTGCAGCACTTGCGCACAGATCTTGCGGCGCAGGCTGGCAAGGTCGTCTTTGCCCGGCCCTTTGCGCGGGATCAGGATGACATCGGCGGCGTTCAGCGCCTTGATGGCCTGCAGGGTCAGGTGCTGCGGATTGCCGGCACCGATGCCGACGAGGGTGAGCGTGATCATGTGGGCTCCGGCAAGGTGTGCGGCCCCGTTGCCGGGACCGCGCACGTTGGTTCGGGCGGTTTCAGCCCGCGTTGTAGACGCGCGAACTCAGAAGCGGGGTATTCGACAGGCCGCGCAGCGCCTTGGCCCCCGCCAGTACCGCCAGATCCGCCAGCGGTTCGATGATCACGACCAGCATGTATGCGCCACCGAACGTCAGGACCGAGGCGATGTTTTCGGCGCCGAAGCCCTGGCCGTAAAGTGCCCAGAAGGCCACCCAGGCCACCACGCCGCCCTGATAGGCCGTCGAAAGTGCCAGCGCCTGGCCGTATTTCAGGTCAACATAGGCGGTGCCGGGCGCGATGATCCGCTTGGCCAATGCGCTGACCGCATAAAGCGGCACCAGCAGGGTGGTCACGTTGATGAAATACTGCGGCAGATCGAACGGGGCAAAGAACACGCCCTGCGCCAGCAGGCCAAGGGCCAGCCCGATCGCGGCCGGGCCCGCGCCGAACAGCAGGAACAGGGTGGAGCCAAGGATAAAGTGCACCTCGGACACGCCCACCGGGTAATGCGGCATCAGTTCAAAGAAGGTGAAGACCAGCAGCGTGCTGATCGCGCCGCGCAGCATCAGCGCGGGCACGCCCGACTGACGAATGGTGTCGATGGACAGTTTCAGGCCATAGGCGGCCGCACCGGCGGCAGTGGCATAGCTCAGCGCCATTTTGGCGCCGGCGACGAGTCCGGGTTCGATATGCATCGGTTTTTCTCCCTGCCGTCTCACCCGACGGCGTTGCAAAGGGGTTGGTCCGGCAAAAGCCGGGTCAGGGTTTCGGGGCGCATGCCCCTGACGGCAGGTCTCCTGACTTGCGGGTCCGTGCCGTTCCGGGCCTTCCCAACCCTTGCGGGGTCAGTGGCATTGTCCGGGCGGGCTCGCCGCTTACAGTTGCGGGGGCAGTCACGGGTTTGGCGCCTGATGGCTACACCGCACCGTGTTCCCTTTTCATCCCGGGCGCTTTGCGCCTTTGGGAACCGTCATGTAAATCTTGTCGGTTTGTCCGGCTGTGGTCAATCCTCCTCGGTCAAGGGGCCATAGAGAATAAGGGCAGGGGCGTCCGTGCACCTGTCGGGCAACAGCGCCGCAAGCTCCGCCACCGTGTGGCGGCCGAGCGCCTGCTGCGGTGTCGAGACGCCTTCGGCCAGCAAGGCGGGGGTGTCGGGCGGCAGCCCCCCGGCGATCAGCCGCCCGGCCAGTTCGGCAAAGGTGCGCCGCCCCATATAGACGGCGGTGGTGGCGGTGGCGTCGGCCAGCGCCGCGATGTTGATCTCGCCGGGCAGGGCGCCGGTCACGTCATGGCCGGTGATGAACTGAAGCCGCCGCGCTGTCAGGCGCC
Source organism: Actibacterium sp. EMB200-NS6 (assembly GCF_001305615.1). GTDB lineage: Bacteria > Pseudomonadota > Alphaproteobacteria > Rhodobacterales > Rhodobacteraceae > Actibacterium_A > Actibacterium_A naphthalenivorans. The sequence goes on along the minus strand of NZ_CP010869.1, from coordinate 3,370,523 downwards.
GGGTCAGGGGGATGCCCGTGGCGGCGGCGGCCGCGCTGGCGGCGGTAACGCCGGGGATGATCTCATACGCGATCCCGGCGGCGCGCAGGGCGCAGATCTCTTCCTCAAGCCGGCCAAAGATGGCCGCGTCGCCGGATTTCAGCCGCACCACCTGCGCGCCGGTGGCGGCATACTCGACCATCAGGCGGCTGACGTGGTCCTGTTTTGGCGAGGGTCGGCCCGCGCGCTTGCCGACACCCACCAGATCGGCATCCGCGCGGGCGTGATCCAGGATCGGCCCCGACGACAGATCATCGTAAAGCACCGCATCGGCGGCCTTCAAGCGCGCGACCGCTTTGAGCGTCAGAAGCTCCGGGTCGCCCGGACCGGAGGATACGAAGCTGACGAACCCGCTCATGTTGCCTCCGCGATCATGTGAAAGAAAGTGCCGGTGGCCTGGCCTCTGCGGGAACCGGTCTCCGCCACCTCAGCCCCGTTGGCGTCGAACACCTTGGCCAGCGGTGCATCGGGTTGGTCGACGATGGTGGAATAATGAAACTCGTGCCCGCGCAGCCGGGCGCCGGTGGCGTGGCCGGAGACGGGCGCGAGAAGCTCGGCAAGCCGGTAACCCAGGTGCATCTTGCGTTTCTGGTACGAGGTCACCAGCCCCAGCAGCCCGGCCATTGCATGGCGCTGTCCATCCTTGTCAGTCAGGCCGGCGCCCATCGCCATGTAGCCCCCGCATTCGCCATGCACGGGCCGGGTTTCGGCAAAGGCACGCAGCCCCGCGCGGAACCTTCGGGCGGCGGCAAGGGTGCCGGCGTGCAATTCGGGATAGCCGCCGGGAAGCCAGCAGATATCGGCCTGCGGGTCCGGCGCCTGATCGGCCAAGGGCGAGAAGGGCAGGATCTCGGCCCCCGCAGTGCGCCAGCTGTCCAGGACATGCGGATAGACGAAGGAAAAGGCGGCGTCGCGTGCCAGCGCGATCCGCTGCCCCGGCGGGCGGGTGCGCCGGGGCGATGCTATCATGGGCCGGGTCACGCGGGCGGCGGCGCGCAGGCGCGGCAGGTCGATATGATCGGCGACAAACCGGGCGGCCTCGGACAGGATATGATCAAGCGCGTGATGCTCCTGGGCCTGCACGAGCCCGAGATGGCGTTCGGGCATCTCGATGCTGGCCCGGCGTGGCAGGGCACCAAGCACCACGATCCCCGCGTCGCGCATCCCGGCGCGCACCAGCGCCTCGTGCCTCGGGCTGGCCACCCGGTTCAGCACCACGCCCGCCAGCGGCACATCGGCGCGCAGATCGGCAAAGCCGCGCGCCACGGCCGCCGCCGATTGCGCCTGGCCCGAAACGTCGAGCACGAGCACCACAGGCCAGCCGGTCAGCGCGGCGATGTCGGCGCTGGCGCCGCTGCCGCTTTCGCCCGGGCAGGCGACCCCGTCGAACAGGCCCATGGAGCCTTCGGCCAGAACCAGTTCGGCGCCCTCGGCCGCCTGCAGCAGATGCGCCAGCAGCGCCTCGCCCATCGCCCAGCTGTCGAGGTTGACAGAGGCCCGCCCGGCAGCCGCCCGGTGAAAGCCCGGGTCGATATAATCGGGGCCGCTCTTGAAAGGCTGCACCGCCACGCCCTGATCGGCAAAGGCGCGCAGCAGGCCCAGCATCAGCGTCGTCTTGCCCGTGCCCGAGGCGGGGGCCGAAATCAGCAGGCCGGGGGGCAGGCTCATTCGCGGCCCTCCGGGAATCTGGGGCTGGTGCCCACGGGGCGGAACCGGCGGTCGTAATCACCCGCGTAAAGACAGCTTTCGCTGAACTCCCGCGAGTCCAGCGCCGGGCCGACAAGGATCAGCGCGGTGCGCCCGCGTTCGCCCCCCGTGGCCGCCTCGACCGTGCCAAGCGTGGCGCGCACGATCCGCTGGTCGGGCCATGTGGCGCGCCAGACCACCGCCACCGGGCAGTCGGCGCCATAGGCCGGGGTCAGGCGCGCCACGACATCCTCCAGCACATGCACCGACAGGTGAATGGCCAGCGTCGCGCCGGTGGCGGCGAAATTTTCCAGCGCCTCCCCCGCTGGCATGGCGCTGGCGCGGCCCGAGGTCCGGGTCAGCACCAGAGATTGCGCCACGCCGGGCAGGGTCAGCTCGGATTCCAGCGCGGCGGCGGCGGCAGCGAAGGCGGGCACGCCGGGGGTGATGTCAAAGGGGATGCCTTCGGCGCGCAACCGGCGCAACTGTTCGCCCATGGCGGACCAGACCGACAGATCGCCCGAGTGCAGCCGCGCCACATCCCGCCCGGCGGCATGTGCGGATTTGATCTCGGCGATGATCTCGTCGAGTGACAGCGGCGCGGTGTTCACGATCCGCGCGCCGGGCGGGCAATGCGCAAGCAGTGCCTCGGGCACCAGCGAACCGGCGTAGAGACAGATCGGGCAGGCGGCAATCAGGTCGCGCCCGCGCAGGGTGATCAGGTCTGCGGCACCGGGGCCGGCGCCGATGAAATGCACGGTCATCTGTCTGTTCCTTCTGCGATTGCGGCGGTGGCCGTGCCGTCCGCGGAATGCACACGCGGGCCGATCAGGCGCGCCCCCGGTCCGGCGGCAGCCAGCGCGGCCGCCTCGGCCAGGCTGCCGGTGCCCCAAAGAGCCTCGACGCGCGGCGATCGGCTGAGCGTTGTCTGGCGGGCGAGTTGAGCGGGGAGTACCGACAGAACGGGCAGGCAAAGAGCCTCGGCCAGGGCCATCAGGGCGGGGGCGGTTGCCTTGTCGGCGGCGGTGGCCAGCGCATCGGCCCGCCCGCCCGCGCGTTCCACGGCCTCGCGCAACGCGGCCACCGGGGCACCTGCCCGAAATCCGATACCGGCCACTCTCATCTGACCACGCTCCACTGAACGATCGGGCGCGCGCGGTCCCAGCCGCGCATCCGGCCAAGCGGTGCCGCCTCGGCCAGATCAAAGCGCAGCAACTGGCCGCCCTTGTCCGCGTGCCATCCGGCCAGAAGAGCCTCGGTTTCCAGTGTCACGGAATTGGCGACGATCCGGGTTCCGGCGCGGAGATCGGCCCAAAGCCTGTCGAAAAGGGCGCCATCAGCGCCGCCGCCGATGAACACCGCATCGGGCGCGGGCAGTTCGGCCAGCGCATCGGGCGCGCGGCCTTCCACCACCTCGATCCGATGCGCCACCCCAAAACACTCGGCATTGGCGCGGATGTTGGCGCATCGCCCGGCGCGCGGCTCAAGCGCGATGGCGCGCGCACGCGGCGCGGCCAGCGCCCATTCCACAGCGATGGAGCCCGAGCCGCTGCCGATATCCCACAGCAGCTCGCCGGGGCGCGGTGCCAGGGCCGACAGGGTCAGCGCGCGCACCGGGCGTTTGGTGATCTGCCCGTCCGAGGCGAACAGCGCATCCGGCAATCCGCTGGCCCGGGACAGGCCGGACCCGCCGGCACAAGAGATGGCGACCGCCACCGGGGCCACGACCCCGACCAGATCAAAGCCATCCGCCTGCACCCTGCGGATCCGTTCGCGACCCCCGCCGAGGGCCTCCAGGACATGCAATTCCGAGGCGCCAAAGCCTTTGTCCGTCAACCATGCTGCCAGCGCCCCCGCCGCAGTGCCGCCCCGCAGCAGGCAGATCGCCTGTACGCCGGGGGCCAGCACCGGCACCAGCCGTTCGAACGGCGCGGCATGAAGGCCGAGGCACACGACCTCTTCCAGCCGCCAGCCCAACCGGGCAGCGGCCAGCGAGAAGGCCGAAGGCGCAGCAAAGCACTGCCATTCCCCGGGCGCCAGATGCGCCGCCAGTGATCCGCCCGCGCCGTGCCAGAACGGATCGCCCGAAGCCAGCACCGCCACCTTCCGCCCGCGACACGCCAGCACCGGTTCCACGCAAAAAGGCGATGGCCAGGGGCGGCCCGCCTTTCGCACCTGCGCCAGTTCCAGATGCCGCGACCCGCCAAAGACGATTTCCGACGCCTGCAGCGCGGCGCGGCTTGCGGCGGGCAGGCCGTTCAGGCCATCTTCGCCGATACCGATGATGCTTAACCAGGGGTCAGACATGCCGCGCATCCTTGTTCTCGGGGGCACTACCGAAGCCAGCGCGCTGGCCCGCGCGCTGGCCAAGGCCGGTGCGGACGCGGTGTTTTCCTATGCCGGCCGTACCTCCGCGCCGGTTGCCCAGCCTCTGCCCACGCGCGTGGGCGGGTTTGGCGGGATCGGGGGGCTGGTGGAATTTCTGCGCGAACAGGGGATCACCCGCGTCGTCGATGCCACCCACCCCTTCGCCGCGCAGATGAGCACCCATGCGGTGGTGGCCTGCGGGCAGGCCGGCGTGCCGCTCTGCGCGCTGGAGCGGGCGCCCTGGAAGGCAGGGCCGGGCGACCGCTGGACGCATGTGCCGGATTTCATCGCTGCGGCGCAGGCATTGCCGGCCAGCCCCGGGCGTATCTTTCTGGCGATCGGGCGGCAGCATCTGCAGGCATTCGCGGCACGCCCCGAGCATCTCTACCTGCTGCGGCTGGTCGATCCTCCGGAGGGGCTGTTGCCGCTGCCCCGCGCCGAGGTGGCGGTTTCGCGCGGCCCATTCACACTCGACGGGGACCGGGCCCTGATGGTGCGCCACGGCATAGATCTGGTCGTGGCCAAGAATGCGGGCGGCAGTGGCGCGCGCGCCAAGCTGGACGCCGCGCGCATGCTCGGCCTGCCGGTGCTGCTGATCGACCGCCCCGCCGTGCCGGACCGGCCCGTCGCCCACGAGGTGGCGGGCGTTCTGCGCTGGCTCGGTCATCACGCCGACCTCGGGGTATAGATAAAACGGCCCAGCCGCCGGGTTTGCGCGTTGCCGACGATCACCACGGTGCGCATGTCGGCCATCTCTGCTGTGGCCTCGGCCAGCGTGGTGGTCAGCAGCCGCTCGTCGGGTTTGCAAACGTCGCGGGCAAAGGCAATCAGGCGCGCACCGCCGCATTCCGCGCGCAGGATATCCAGCGCCTGGCCGAACTGTTGCGGGCGTGACCTTGAGCGCGGATTGTAGAACGCCATCGCGAAATCGCCCCGCGCGGCCATGCGCAGGCGATGCTCGATCACCGACCAGGGCTTGAGATTGTCGCTGAGGTTGATGGCGCAGAAATCATGGCCCAGCGGCGCGCCAAGCCGGGCGGCGGCGGCCAGCATGGCGGTGATGCCGGGCAGGACGCGGATATCCAGATCAAGCCACGCGGGCGGCCCGTTTTCGACAGCCTCGAACAGCGCCGAGGCCATGGCGAAGACCCCGGGATCACCCGACGAGACGATCACCACCCGGCGGCCGCCGGCGGCCATCCGCAGGGCATGGGCGGCGCGATCCAGCTCGGCCCGGTTGTCCGATCCGTGCAGGATCAGCCCGTCACGCGGGGGGATGCGGGCGACATAGGGGAAATAGCCCACGATATCGGTGGCACGTTCCAGCGCGGCCTGCACCTGCGGCGTGATCAGCGCATCGTCGCCCGGCCCCAGCCCGGCCACCGTGATCCAGCCGCTCATGGCCGCCTCCCGTTGCCATGGACCACGGCGATGGTGAAATAGGGAACCGGGGCCTCGACCCCGCAAAGCGGCTGCACCTTCTGTCCGGGCATGGTGCCACGCTCCACCAGCCAGGCGTCTTGCAGCCGCCCGGCACGCGCGAGCGCGCGTTTCAGTTTGGGCAGGTTGCGGCCGATCTTCATCACCACCAGCGCGTCGGTGTCTGCTGCGCGGCGGGCCAGATCGTCTTCGGGCAGTGTGGCCATCAGCACGGTCAGCACGTCGTCGCCCCAGGTGATCGGCTGCCCGGTGGCCGTCCAGCAGCCCGACATGCCGGTGATGGCGGGAACGATCTCGATCCGGGTGCGGCCCTGCAGGCGGCTGTGCAGATGCATGAAGGAGCCGTAGAAGAACGGATCCCCCTCGCACAGAACCACCACGTCGCGGTCGCTGGCCATGGTGGCCAGCCGTGTGGCCCAGTCGTCATAAAAGCCGGCCAGCAGACGGTTGTATTCGGGATCGGCGACCGGGATCTCGGTCGTCACCGGATATTCCATGGAATGCTCGACGGCGCTGGCGTCGAGCATCCCCTCGACAATCTGACGGGCCTGACCGGGGCGGCCGGCTTTCCGAAAATAAGCCACGTCGCGCGCCGTGCGGATCAGCCGGTCGGCGCGGACGCTCATCAACTCGGGATCGCCGGGGCCAAGCCCGACGCAGATCACCTTGCCCATGGTCATTCCTTTCGACTGGCCAAAGCGTTGACGGCGGCCACGGTGATGCCCGAGCCGCCCAGCCGGCCCCTGACGATCAGCGCGGGCAGAGGCGGGGCCAGCATCAGCGCATCCTTGGATTCCGCCGCGCCGACGAAACCCACCGGGCAGCCGATGATCGCCGCGGGGCGCGGGCAGGCGGGATTCTCCAGCATGTTCAGCAGGTGAAACAGCGCGGTGGGCGCGTTGCCGATGGCCACCAGCGCGCCGTCCAGATGCGGGCGCCACAGTTCCAGCGCGGCGGCCGAGCGGGTGTTGCCCATCTCGCGCGCCATTTCGGGAACGCGCGCGTCTTGCAGGGTGCAGATCACCTCGTTGCGGGCGGGCAGGCGCGCGCGGGTGATCCCTTCGGAGACCATCCGCGCATCACACAGGATCGGGGCGCCCTCGGCCAGTGCCTCGCGGGCTGTCCGGGCCATGCCGGGCGAAAACCGCACGTCGCGCTCCAGCCCCACCAGTCCGGCGGCATGGATCATGCGCACCACCACCGGTTCTTCATCGGTATCGAATCGCGCCAGATCGGCCTCGGCCCGGATGGTGGCAAAGCTCTGCGCGTAGATCCTGGCGCCGTCGGTTTCATAGCTGTGGGGCATTCAGGTGCTTTCGGTCATGAGGTCAGGAGACATGAACAGCTGCGCGGTCGTCACTCCGTGCCGGGCGGGGGCATCGCCGGCACGGCCATGGCGGATCAGGCTGAAGCGGTACGGCGCGGTGGCGGTCAGGGTGATGTCGGCGGGGCCGGGATGGGCACAGCCCTTCGCACAGCCCGAGACATGCAGCACCTTGCCCGCCGGCAAAGTCCTGGCCAGGGCGGTGGCCACGTTGCGGGTGGCAGACAAAGCCTGCGGGCAGCCGGGCGCGCCGGTGCAGGCAAAGACTCGCCTCATCGGATCTTGGCTGGCGGTGATCAGATCCCCGGCGGCCCTGATCTCGGCCGCACCGACGGGCAGGCACAGGTGAACCATGCGAAAGGGCGTGACGAACAGTCCCCTTTGCGCCCGGTCCACCAGCCAGCCCAGCCGGTGGGCGGGCAACTGGCCAAAGGCCGCCCCCACGCACAGGCCGCCGCCATAATAGCCCGGATGCACCGGCTGCGCCGGCGGGTTGGGCGCGGTGTCGCCGGCCAGCCCGTCCGGCAGCCGCGCGCCGCCGGCCAGGTGGCGGTGCATTCGCCCGCGCCCGTCGGCACCGATCCCGCCCGAGGCGGCGAACCAGCGGGCGATGTCCAGCGCGAGCGCGACGGCCGCGCCCTCATCCGCGACCCTGCGGCCCAGCTCGGCCCCGTCTGCGCGCACGATCAGATCGTCCCAGGCGGATTCGATGCGAATGTCGCCGCTGACGCCGGCGAGGTAGCGGATACGCACATCCGCATCCACGACGAAACCGAACTTGCCGGGCAGGCGGGGCATTCCGGCGGTGGCCAGCCCGCGCGCCAGCCCCTGTGCCATCGCTTCGTGATCGCGGAACCACGCGTCACGGGTGACGTTGCGGAAGGGGTTCAGCACGATGTTGCGCCGGGCCTCGGCCTCGGGGGTGTCATCCAGCAGGTCCACTGCGCGCAAGTCGGCCTGCAGGGCAGGCAGGGCGGCCTCGCTCACACCCCGGATCTGCAGGTTGGCGCGGCTTGTCATCTCGATCACGCCGTTGCCGTGGGCCAGCGCGGCATCCCCAAGGCCATGCGCCTGCGCGCGGCTCAGCCGGCCCATCCGGGGGCGCACCCGCACCACCAGCCCATCGCCCGCGGCCATCGGGCGCAGCGCGCCGGGGCACCATCCGCGGATCAGGGGATCGCTCATCCCCGGCCCTCCATCGTGGCGCTGATCGAGTTGCGCGTGGTTTGCCAAAGGCCCGCCGCGCGCAGGGCCGCGAAACGGTCGCGCAGGGCCCGCAGCGCCTCGGGGTTGGCCTTGTCCATAAAGGCGACCAGATCGTCGCGGCCCAATGTGGCCTCGAAATAGAGATCGAACAGATGCGGGCCCACGACGCCCGCCAGATGCGCGAAGCTGGCCATGTGATCCAGCGTTGCCGCGATCTCGGCCGCGCCGCGAAAGCCATGCGCGATCATGGCGGTGGCCCAGTCCGGGTTTGCGGCGCGGGCGCGCACGGTGCGGGCGATCTCTTCGGCCAGGCTGCGGGCGCGCGGAGCGTCGGGGCGCGTGGCGTCGAGATGATAGAGCGCAGGGGGCCGGGCACCCAGCCGTGCCATCGCGGCGGCGAACCCGGCTTCATGCGCGGCGTAGTCGGAGGCCATCAGCAGATCGGTTTCCGGCAGATCCTGCAGATGCACGAAGCTGTCTGCGGCCTGCAGCCGGCTTTCCAGCGCGTCGCGGGCAAGCGTGATCCGGCCCTGCGCGTCGATCGCGTGAGACGAGGCCGCCAGCCAGGCCTCGCCGGCCAGCTGCCGGGCCGCTTCGGTGCCATCGCCGAGATGGGTATCCATGTTCAGCCCGTACTGGCCCGGCCTTGGGCCGAAAACCCGCGCCGTCTGGTGGAGGTAGGGATTGTCAGAGTCGGCCTCGTCGCGCCGGGACAGCGCCGCCGATGCGGCCTCGAACATCTGGGCAAGGCCCGGAAAGACATCGCGGAACAGGCCCGAGACCCGCAATGTCACATCAATGCGGGGCCGGTTCAGCAGCGCCAGCGGCACCACCTCGAACCCCGAAACCCGGGCCGAGCCTTCGTCCCACGTCGGGGCCAGCCCGGCCAGATGCAGGGCCATGGCGAACTCTTCGCCCGCCGTGCGCATGGTTGCCGATCCCCACAGGTCGATCACCAGCCCGCGCGGCCAGTCGCCATGATCCTGCAGATGCCGGCGCAGCAGTTCCTCGGCCAGCTTCACGCCCTGGGCATGGGCGGCGCGCGAGGGCACGGCGCGCGGATCGGTGGTATAAAGGTTGCGGCCCGTGGGCAGAACATCCGCCCGGCCCCTGAAGGGCGAGCCGGAGGGGCCCGGGGGTACGAACCGCCCCGCCAGAGCGCTCAGTAGCCCGGCCCGTTCCGCGGCACCGCAATCGCCCGTGCCGAATATGTGCAGCCCCTCCGAAAACTGGCTTTCCTTGATGTCGCAGACGAAGCGGTCGATCCGGGCAATCGCCTCGGCCGCCGACGCGCCGGCGGGCAGGCCCAGATCGGACTCGACGCCGCGCCCCCGCGCCTCGGCGCGAATATCGGCGATCAGCCGGTCGCGGCGCGCGGGATCAAGGCCATCAGCGGCGGAATATTCATCCAGCAGATGCTCCAGCCGGCCAAGCCCTTCGGGCAGCACGGTCTGCGCCAGGGGCGGCGGCAGGTGGCCCAGCGTCACCGCGCCAATCCGGCGCTTGGCCTGAGCGGCCTCGCCCGGATCGTTGACGATGAAGGGGTAGATCACCGGCAGGGCCCCGGTCAGCGCCTCGGGCCAGCAATCGTCTGCCAGGGCCACCGCCTTGCCTGGCAGCCATTCCAGTGTGCCATGGGCGCCGATATGTACCAACGCGTCGACCTGCCCGCGCAGCCACAGGTAAAAGGCGACGTAGCCATGGCGCGGGGTGCGGCTGAGATCGTGGTAGTCGCCGTCACGGGCCGTGACCTCGCCGCGCTCGGGCTGCAGCGCGACAAGCACCTTGCCGGCGCGCAGGGCGGAAAATTGAAACGCGCCGTCGCGGGCAATCGGGTCGTCTTCGGGGGTGCCCCAGGCGCGCTGCAGATCATCGCGCAAGGCGGCGGGCAGGGCGGCCAGCGCGGCGTGGTAATCTTCCAGCGGCCAGCTCAGGGTTTCGCCTGTCAGCCGTGTGCCCGGATCATGGATGGGGGCGGCGGCGTATCCTTCATCCTTCAGCGCGCCCAGGATCGCCTCGCAGGAGGCGAGCGCGTCCAGCCCCACCGCGTGGGCCATCTGATATCGCTTGCCCGGATAGGTCGACAGGATCAGCGCCAGCCGTTTGTCGCCGGGCGCAAGCGCCGACAGCCTGTGCCAGCCCGCGACCCTGTCGGCGATGGCATTCACGCGCGCGGGATCGGCGCAATGGGCGAAGCGGGAATATTGCAGGTCCGGGTCACGGGGCGAGGGTGACTTGAAACTGGTGACACCTGCGAAAATGCGCCCGTCCACCTCTGGCAGCACCACGTGCATGGCCAGATCGGCGGGCGAGAGGCCGCGCTCCGTCTTGGCCCAGTCCTCGCGCCGGGCGGTCGAGAGCGCGACCTGAAACACCGGACAGCCTGCCGCCTCGAGCGGCGAGGGCGCGCCGTCGGCGCCCTGCGCGGAAAAGGCCGTGGCGTTGATGAGGGCGGCAGGTGCCAACCGGGTGATCTGCGCGCGCAGCCAGCCGACCACGGCGGGCGCCTTCAGGCTGGGGGCGAAAACACCAACGGCATCAAAGCCGCGCGCCTCGACTGCCGTGATCAGCGCATCCACCGGGCCGGTGTCGGCCGAAGTCAGGTAAGAGCGGTAGAAGGTGATCAGCGCCAGCGGTTTGTCACCCGGCGCGGGCGCCGGGATCACCCCCGCGCCGGGGCGATAGAAGCCCGCGTCGGGCACCGTCTTGGCCCCCGCGACCGGCCCGGCATACAGCCCGGCCGCCAGCGCCAACTGCGCCAGCGCCGCCTGCGCGGCGACCGCGCCGCCTTCATCGCACAGCAACTGCAGCCGCCGCAGGGTGCTTGCCGGCAGGGTCGACAGCGTATCCAGCCGCGCGTCGGGCCGACCGTCGCCGGGCAGCACGGCCAGCGCGATGCCCTGCCGCCGGGCCAGATCCTGCACCGCCGCCAACCCATAGGGCCAATAGCTCTCGCCACCGATCAGGCGCAGCAGAATCCCCTTGGCCCCCTTCAGCGTCTGCCCGGCATAGACATCCACCGACAAGGGATGTTTCAGCGCCGCCAGATTGGCCAGACGTAGCGTCGGCAGCGTGCCGCCCGCCCGATGCCAGCCTGCCGCGAAAGCCCCCAGATCGCTGTCGGAAAACGACAGCACCACCAGTTCCGCAGGCGTCTGCCCCAGATCCTGGGGGGTGTCGGCCGCGTCCAACCCGTGGCTTTCGCGAAAGATGACATGCATCTTGCGTTACACCCCAAGGGCCGTGCGGATCGCGGCGGCGTCGATGTGATCATGTTCGGCGATCACCACCAGTTGCGAGCGGCGCTCCGCCGTGCCCCACGGCCGGTCGTATTGCGCGCGCACCCGCTCGCCCACCGCCTGCACCAGCAGGCGCATCGGCTTGCCCGCCACAGCGACATAGCCCTTCACCCGCAGGATATGCTGCGTGCGCGCCATGCTGGCGATGGCCTGTTGCAACGCCTGTGCATCGGCGACCTCGCCCAGTTCGATCACCAGGCTATCGAAATCATCATGCTCGTGATCGCCGTGATCATCGTGATGGCTGGGCCGGGCGGCCAGATCGTTCTCGGCACCGGCGTTGAGCCCCAGCAGCACGCGCGGGTCGATCACGCCGTCGGTGACGGGCAGAACCGGCAGGGCCCTCGGCGCCTCGGCCTCGATCGCCGCGCGGGCCTTGGCCAGGCCCTCGGCCCCGGCCAGATCGGCCTTGGTCAGCAGCACGATATCGGCGCAGGCAAGCTGATCCTCGAACACCTCGGACAGGGGCGTTTCATGATCAAGGCTTTCGTCCGCCGCGCGCTGAGCCTGCACGGCATCCAGGTCGGCGGCGAACTGACCCTTGGCGACGGCCTCGGCATCGGCCAGGGCGATCACCCCGTCCACGGTGATGCGTGAGCGGATCGCGGGCCAGTCGAAGGCCTTGAGCAACGGCTTGGGCAGCGCCAGCCCGGATGTTTCGATCAGGATGTGATCGGGCGCCGCGGGCAGCGCCATCAACGCCTCGATCGTCGGGATGAAATCATCGGCCACGGTACAGCAGATGCAGCCATTGGCCAGTTCGACGATATTTTCGGCCGGGCAGTTCTCGTCCGAGCAGGATTTCAGGATATCGCCATCCACCCCGGCGGTGCCGAACTCGTTGACCAGAACCGCCAGCCGTTTGCCCTGCGAATTGGCCATCAGGTGGCGGATCAGCGTGGTTTTTCCGGACCCCAGAAAGCCGGTGATGACGGTGACGGGGATTTTCGAAAGATCGGGCACGGGGGCTTACTCCTGCGGGGGGATGCGGGCGACGGATTGCTTTCGAAACACCTCGGGGCGCGCGCGCCAGGGCACGAGGCCGTCACTGGTGGCGGCATAGGCGGTGACGCCGGTCAGGATTGCATCGACATGCGCGTCGGGGTCGAGATCGCCGTAGACATAGCTCCAGCGCCGCGCCCCGCCGCTGAGCGCGATCGAACAGCCCCGCGAACAGGCCGACAGGCATTCGACCGGGCGCAACGTCACCCCCTCGGGCAGCGCGTGGGCCTCTAGCGCCGCGAGCATCCGGGCGCCGGGGCGCGGCTCTTCCTCGCAGGGGGCGCCGCCGGCGGTGCGGCGGCAGGTGGTGCAGACGGAAAGTGTCACGTTGGCCATGCAGCCTGTCCTCGTGGTTCGGCTGCAGGGGGGGAGATGGGGCAACAGAAACGCCGAACGGCAGGCGTCTTCCGAAGCCGGCCGCGACACACCCCGTTCGCCCGTTGCATTACGTCGTGTTGGCAGGTCTCCCGGCTTGCGGATGTCGGGGCCTGAGGCCCCGGCGGTCTGCCCACCTTCCCGGCCCATGCAGGGCCAGTGGTCGGGCGACCTCTCCGGTCACGGTCGCGGGGGCGGCTGCGCTTCGGCTCTTGACCGGGGATGGTCCCGGCGCCTATCGCATTCCCTCTTCGCCTGTCCTGAGACAGGAACCAACGAAGACTCCTCTGCGGCAAAACCACTTGCCTTGTCAACGAAGGAAACGCGCCATGACTGATACCCCGCTCAGCGACGAAGCCCGCCATGCGGTTAAAATGGCTAAGAAAAAAGCCGCCCGCGACCGAATGATGGAAAAGAAGGAAGGCGAAAAGGGGCTGATCATCGTCCACACCGGAGCCGGCAAGGGAAAGTCCTCCTCCGGCTTCGGGATGATTCTGCGCTGCATCGCGCATGAGATGCCCTGCGCCGTTGTGCAATTCATCAAAGGCGCATGGGATACCGGTGAGCGGCGGTTGATCGAAGGCCGGTTTTCCGGTCTGTGCCAGTTCCACGCCATGGGCGAGGGGTTCACCTGGGAAACCCAGGACAAGGCGCGTGACATTGCGATGGCGCGCAAAGGCTGGGAAAAGGCCATGGATCTGATCCGCGACCCCGAGATCAGGATGGTTCTGCTGGACGAGATCAACATCGCCCTGCGCTACGACTATCTGGACATCGCCGAGGTCGTAGCGTTTCTGGAAACCGAAAAACCGCCGATGACTCACGTGGTTCTGACCGGGCGCAACGCCAGGGAAGAGCTGATCGGGATCGCCGATCTGGTGACTGAGATGACTATGGTCAAACACCCGTTCCGATCCGGCATCAAGGGGCAGCCGGGCGTCGAATTCTGATCGGGGCGGGGGCTCTGCCCCCTCGCGGCCGCTGGCCGCTCTCCCCCGAGGTGGTTGGACCAAGATGAGGGAAAGAGTTTGTTAAGGATGCGCATGCATGCTGGACATGCGGTACAGGGAGAGGTCCCGATGACCGCCCAAGGTGAAGGAAGCACCGCGTCTCGCCTGCTCAGGCGGCTCGGGACGCGGTGCGGCACGCTTGCCCATTTCATCTTGGCGCAAAATACCTCCGCCGGAGGCTCCTGCGGGTTGCGTCCGGAACAAGGCGGGGGGGCGGAATGACCGCGTTGATGATCCAGGGAGCAGGGTCGAACGTCGGCAAATCCTTGCTGGTGGCCGGGTTGTGCCGGGCGGCGCGGCGGCGCGGGCTGCGGGTGGCGCCGTTCAAGCCGCAGAACATGTCGAACAATGCCGCCGTGACCGTCGATGGCGGTGAGATCGGGCGGGCGCAGGCCTTGCAGGCGCTGGCGTGCGGGCTGGAGCCGGTGAGCGACATGAACCCGGTTCTGCTGAAGCCTGAAACCGATGTGGGGGCGCAGGTGGTCGTGCAGGGAAAACGCCTGACCACGACGCAGGCGCGTGAGTACCGGACATTGAAGCCGCAGCTGCTGGCGCGGGTGCTGGAGAGCTTTCACCGGTTGCGCGCGTCGCATGATCTGGTGATCGTCGAAGGCGCGGGCAGTCCGGCCGAGGTCAACCTGCGGGCCGGTGACATCGCCAACATGGGGTTTGCCTGTGCGGCGCATGTGCCCGTGGTTCTGGTGGGCGACATTGATCGCGGCGGGGTGATCGCGCAGATCGTCGGCACCCGGGCGGTGCTGCCGCCGGGCGACAACGCGATGATCGCGGGGTTTCTGATCAACAAGTTCCGCGGTGACGTGTCGCTGTTCGACGATGGCTATACGCTGATCGCCGACCGCACCGGCTGGCCCGGTTTCGGGGTGCTGCCGTATTTCCCTGACGCGGTCAGGCTGCCCGCCGAAGACGCGCTGGACCTGCCGCGCCGGGCGCGCGGGCAGGGGGTGCGGGTCGTCTGTCTGGCGCTGTCGCGCATTGCCAATTTCGACGACCTCGATCCGCTGGGGCAGGAGCCGGGCGTCGACCTGACGTTGCTTGGCCCTGGCGAGGTGATCCCGGGCGATGCCGATCTGGTGATCCTGCCCGGCACCAAATCCACGCGCGGCGATCTGGCCTTCCTGCGGGCGCAGGGCTGGGACGTGGATCTTGCCGCCCATGTGCGCCGCGGCGGCCATGTGCTGGGCATCTGCGGCGGCTATCAGATGCTGGGGCGGGTGATCCGTGATCCGCTGGGGATCGAGGGCGCGCCGGGCGAGACGCCCGGGCTGGCGCTGCTGGATGTGGCCACCGAAATGACTGCGGACAAGCGCCTGACCCGGGTGGCCGCCACATGCGCCGCCACCGGTGCCGACATGCAGGGCTATGAGATCCATATCGGCCGCACCGAGGGGGCGGACCGGGCGCGTCCCTTCGCCCATGTCGATGGCGCGCCGGAGGGCGCGGTTTCGGCCGACGGGCGAATTATGGGCAGCTACCTGCACGGCATCTTCGCCGGTGACGGTTTTCGCCGGGCCTTCCTGCAGGGGTTCGGTGTTGCAGGCGGTGGCCTGTCCTATGGCGCGGTGGTCGAGCAGACGCTGGACGCGCTGGCCGACCACATGGAAACCCATCTCGATGTGCCCGGCCTTCTGGCGTTGGCGCGCTAGGTGAGCGCAGTTTCCAGCCGCGCCCATTCGGCGGCGTTGCCCGGAAGGCCAAGGCGGATCAGCTCTGGCGACCACGGGA
This sequence comes from Actibacterium sp. EMB200-NS6, assembly GCF_001305615.1. Classification (GTDB taxonomy): domain Bacteria; phylum Pseudomonadota; class Alphaproteobacteria; order Rhodobacterales; family Rhodobacteraceae; genus Actibacterium_A; species Actibacterium_A naphthalenivorans. Next base: position 3,355,032 of record NZ_CP010869.1, on the reverse strand, counting down.
AAATCCGGCTCCAGATGCGGGCGCGGGCGAGGCGTGCCTGCGCGGCCTGCGCGTCGGGTGTGGCATAGAGGCGGAACAGTTCGGTGCCACCGACATTGCGCCACCCCGCGCGCAACGTGAGGGCGTCGATCCGCGGCAGCTCTGCCCGGAGCCGCGCGGCGGTGGCGCGGGCCCAATCGCGATCCGCCAGGGCGGCCTGCCCGATCTCGATCGCCGCGCCCGAAACAGGCCAGGGCCCGGCCATGGCGGAAAGGGCCGCGATGTCATCCGCGTGGCCGAGCGCGAAGCCCAGCCGCACCCCTGCCAGCCCGTAGAACTTGCCGAAAGAGCGCAGCACCAGCAGACCCTGTTCACGCCCCGCCGACGGGGCCAGCGACAGAGCGGGGCGGGGGTCGGCGAAGCTTTCATCGACCACCAGAAGGCCGACCTGCCGGGCCAGCCGCAGAAGCCGCGCGGGCGCGGTTTCCCGCCCGTCGGGGTTGTTGGGGTTGACCACCACCGCCAGTTCGGCCCCGGCAAGGGCTTGGGGGTCGCCGACCTCGTCGACCGTCCATCCCGCCGCGCGCAGGCTGGCGGCGTGCTCGTTATAGGTGGGGCCCAGCACCCGGGCGTGGCCGGGCGGGCGCAGGCGCGGGACCATCTGGATGGCGGCCTGCGCGCCGGCGAGCGGCAGGATCGCGGCTGCTGTGCCATAGGCTTGTGCCGCCGCCCGGATCAGCGCCTCCTGCGCGGCGCGGGTGGGCAGGCTGCGCCATGCGGCGGCGCTGATTTCGGGCAGCGGATAGGGCGCGCGATTGATCCCGGTGGACAGATCGATCCACTCTTCGGGCTTTCCGCCGAAGCGGGCAATCGCCCCGTCGATGTTGCCGCCATGGTCACGCATGCGCCGCCCCCTTCAGAGAAGCGCCAATAGCCCGAGGCAGCAAGCCAGTGCAACCATCGTCCGAAGATAAAGGCCGAGCCCGCGGCCCAGGTCATCCGGGCGGGGATCGGGCGCCGCGCCGTTGATCCAGGGCTCTTGCGAGATCCGGTCGCCATAGGCGCGTGGGCCCGACAGGCGCAGTTGCAGGGCACCGGCCAGCGCCGCCTCGGGCCAGCCGGCATTGGGCGAGCGGTGGTGGCCTGCGTCGCGCGCCATGCAGTGCAGCGCGGCCAGCGGCTGGGCGCAGAGCAGCGCGAACATCAGCCCGGTCAGCCGCGCCGGGATCAGGTTGGCGATGTCGTCGATCCGCGCGGCGGCCTTGCCAAACTGCTCATGGTGGGTCGTGCGGTGGCCGATCATCGAGTCGAGCGTGTTGATCGCCTTGTAGGCGGCGATCCCAGGCAACCCCAGAAAGGCACCCCAGAAGAGCGGCGCCACGATGCCATCGCTGGTGTTCTCGGCCAGGCTTTCCAGCGCGGCGCGGGCGACGCCGGCCGCGTCCAGGCACTGCGGGTCGCGGCCCACGATCATGGAGACGGCGCGGCGCGCGCCGGACAGATCCCCGACCCGCAAGGGGCGCGACACCGCCGAGACATGGGCATACATCGAACGTGCCGCCACCAGGGGCCAGGCCAGCACGCCGGCCAGGACGGTTCCCGCCCATCCCCCGGGCAGCACCCGGCACAGCGCCAGCGCCGCGCCCGTGGCGAGCGCGATGACGATCAGCGTCGTGGCGAGGCCAGCGCGGAACCGGGCCGGGCCCGTCGCCGTTTCGCGGTTCAGCCGTCGATCCAACGCGGCAATGAGGTGGCCCAGCCATGTGACCGGGTGACCGATGCGCCGGTACAGCCCGTCTGGCCAGCCGATCGCCGCGTCCAGCCCCAGCGCGATCAGCATCGACAGCGCGCCGCTCATGCCGGGCCTCCGGCCGTGAAGCGCACGATCTGCCGTAGCCCCGCCGCGCGCAGCTGTGCCGCGCCTGTGGCGGGAACGCTTCCCGGTGCGAAGATCAGCCCCCGGGCCGAGCCGGTGTGCGCGATGACAATCCCCAGCGCGCCCAGATCGCGGGCCAAAGCCTCTGTCGGGTCATCCGCCGGACCGCGCCGTGCCAGTGTCCGCCGTGCCGCGCGGCTGGAAAGCCGGGCCAGAGCCGTCAGGTCGCCCGCTCCGGCGGCCGCCTGCCAGCGTGGCACCAGATCCGAGATATCGGCGAAGTTACTGTCGGCCGGCCATGTGCGCCGGGGCGGGCCGTGGAATCCGCCCAGCACCTCGCACCGAGGCAAGATGGGCATGTGGCCCGCGATCTCGGCCTCGCGCGACGCCCAGAGAATGCGCTCTGGCGCCGGGAACATCAGCGGGTCACTGGCGCCCTCGGCGGTGACGCAGGCGCGGGCGAGTTCAAGGGGCGGGCAATCCGGCGCGGCCAGCCGGGCCAACGCCACCAGCGCCGCGGTGGAGGCGCCCGCGCCCCCGCCCGCGGGCATCTCGGGCCGCAGGGCGAAACGGCCCCGAGGCCGGCCCCCGACGAGGGCCAGAAACCGCCGCGCCTGTGCGCGCCAAACCAGGCGCTCCGGGCTGTGAACCCTCAGGTCGCCGCCGGGGCTGTACCAGCCGCGCAGGCGCAGGGCCGGGCAGGGCAGCGTGATTACGACGACCGGCCCCGCCGGGCCGAGGCGGCCCTGCAGCAACTCGCCGAAATGCCCGCAAACGGCGGTTGTCAGCGCGCCGGTGCTGCGCATGCGTTGACCTCCCGGATGATGAAGTTGCCATCGGTCAGGCAGGCGATGCGGGTGACCGACAAGGGCGCAATCTCGAAGGCCAGGGCACCGGAAACCGCGCCGAGGGCCAGCGCCAGCGCCGCGCGAATCGTGCCGGCGTGGGCAACGACAGTGGCAGGGCCCGCCCGGGCCAGCTCCTCCAGGGCCGGAGCCGCCCGGGCGCACAGATCGGCAAAGCTTTCGCCGCCCGGCGGGCGATGGTCGCACAGCTCTTGCCGGGGCAGCGGGCCCAGATCGGGCAGATCGGAATAACAGAGCCCTTCCCATGCGCCGAAGTCCTGTTCGCGCAATGCGGGGCAGGGGGTTGCGGCGGCGCCTGGCCACAGGGCGAAGAGCGTCTGCACGCAGCGCAGCGCCGGGCTGTGGATCAGCCGCCCCGGCACGGGGATCTGCGCGCGGAGCGCGTCAAACATCGCCCAGTCGCTGCAATCGGCGGCCAGATCCCGGCGCCCGTAGACCCGGCCATCGGGCACCACCGGCGCGTGCCGGATCAACGTCAGTTCCGCCGCCCGCGTGGTCTGCATCGCCCGATTGCCCCTTCCGTCCGCTGCCCATATCTGCTTTTTCTGCGCCCCATGAGCAAGACGATACTGATCACCGGGGGCGCGCGTTCGGGCAAGAGCGCATTGGCCGAGCGCCATGCGCTGACGCTTGCTTCGCAGGCCGTCTACATCGCCACCGCCGAGGTGCGGGACGACGAAATGGCAGAGCGGGTGGCCCTGCATCAGGCCCGGCGCGGAGACGAGTGGCGCACCGTTCACGCCCCTCTCAACCTTCTGGAAACGCTTCGGAAAACGGATGGATGCGGGGTGCGGCTGGTGGATTGTCTGACGCTGTGGCTCAGCAATCTGATGCTGGGCGGGCACGACTGGCAGGATGCCGTACAGGCGCTGGCCGCAGCCCTGCCCGAACAGCGCGATCCGGTGGTGATCGTCACCAATGAGGTGGGGGCGGGGATCGTGCCCGAAAACGCCCTGGCGCGCGCGTATCGTGATGCCTCGGGGCTGATGAACCAGATCATCGCGGCCGCGGCCGACGAGGTCTATCTGGCCGTCTGCGGCCTTCCGCTGAAAGTGAAACCGAATGAGCAACATGCCTTTTGAGCTGTCGGCGCTGGCCGATCTGATTTCCCTTCCCGCCCGTCTGCCACAGGGCGATCCGCAGGCCGCCGAAGCCGCGCGCGCGCGCCAGAATGCGTTGACGAAACCGCCCGGCTCGCTGGGCCGGCTCGAGGCGCTGGCCACCTTCATGGCCGCCTGGCACGGCACCGACCGGCCTGTGATCAACAAGGCGCAGGCCCTGGTCTTTGCCGGCAACCACGGCATCTGTGCGCAGGGCGTAAACCCTTATCCGCAAGATGTCACCGCCCAGATGGTGGCCAATTTCGAGGCCGGAGGTGCCGCGATAAACCAGCTGTGCCGCGCGAACGGGGCCGATCTTTCTGTGGTGGCGCTCGACCTCGACCGGCCGACCGGCGATTTCACCGAAGGCCCGGCGATGTCCGAGGCCGAGACGCTGGCGGCGATGAACCGGGGCGCCGCGGCGGTTGACCCCGGGGCCGATGTGCTGATCCTGGGCGAAATGGGGATCGGCAACTCGACGATCGCGGCGGCGCTGGCGGCGGCGATCTTCGGGGGCGACGTCGCGCGCTGGGTCGGGCCCGGCACCGGCGCGGATGCCGAAGGGCTCAAGCGCAAGGTCGACGTGATCGAACGCGGGCTGGCCCGGCACGACGGGCTGAAAGGCAACGCACCGGCGCTGTTGGCCGCACTTGGCGGGCGCGAGCAGGCCGCGATCTGCGGCGCGGTTCTCGCGGCCCGCGCGGCTTGCATCCCGGTGATCCTTGACGGTTTCATCTGCACCGCCGCAGTTGCGCCGCTGCATGGCGCCAGCCCGGCGCTGCTCGACCATTGCCTGGCTGGCCATGTCAGTGCCGAACCGGGCCATCGCCTGCTGCTCGAGGCAATGGGAAAGGAGCCTGTTTTGTCGTTCGACATGCGGCTTGGCGAGGGATCGGGCGCCGCGCTGGCGCTTGGCATCCTGCGCGCGGCGCTGGAGTGCCACAACGGAATGGCGACCTTCGGCGAGGCCGGGGTGTCCGAGGCATGAGCCTGCGCCCGCGCCTTGCCGAGTTTCAGGTCGCGGTGATGTTGCTGACGCGGTTGCCGGCGGGCCGGATCAGTGGCGCCGCGCCCGGCATGGCCGCCTCAAGCTGGGCCTGGCCGCTGGCGGGGGCGCTGGTTGGCGGCATCGCGGCGATGATCTTCGCGGGCGCCAGCGCGCTGGGCCTGCCGGCGCAGGTCTCGGCGCTGCTGGCGCTGACGGCGGGGATTCTGGCCACAGGCGGGATGCATGAGGACGGGCTTGCCGATATGGCCGATGGTTGTGGCGGCGGCCGTGACCGGGCGCAGAAGCTGGAGATCATGCGCGACAGCCGGATCGGCAGCTATGGCGTGCTGGCCCTGCTGGTCAGCGTCGGGCTGCGTGCCGCTGCCATGGCTGCGCTGGGCGCGCCCGCCGTTGTGGTGCCGGCGCTGATCGCGCTGGCGATGGCCAGCCGTGCGGCGCTGCCGCTGTGGCTGGCGCTGTTGCCGCCGGCGCGCGCCGACGGGCTGGGCCATGGCGCGGCCCGTCCGAAGGCGGGGACCGTTGCCCTGGCCCTGATCCTGGGGCAGGCCGGCTGGCTGCTGTCGCCCGCCGGCTGCTGGCTTCCTGTGGCTGTGGCCGTCGTTTTCGGCGGCGCGATCGCGTCCCTCATCGCTTTGCGCCAACTGGGGGGGCAGACCGGCGATGCACTGGGTGCCGCCCAGCAAGGCGCCGAGATTTTCGGCTGGCTGACCCTGACCATCCTGGCGCGCTGAACGGCGCCGCCGCTATCCGCGCGCGTTGCGGGCGGCCGCTTCAACCTCGTTGCGGGTGAGCACGCCGTTCCCGTCGGTATCGGCCTGATCGAAAGCCGGCGTGGGCCCGTTGACGAACTCGGCCTCGGAGACGACGCCATCTGCGTTGGTGTCAAAGACAGCGACCCCGGCGAAGCGGCCGTTGGCGCGGGCCGTGCCGAAACGGGGGAAATCTTTCTGCGACAGGACACCGTCGCCGTTACGGTCCAGCCGGGACCATTGCGCGGCGCGGAATGACAGGAATTCCGCATGTGAGATGGCGTTGTTGCCATCGGCATCGACTTCATCAAACACGGTGGCGAGGCGGGTCATTGCCCGGTCCTGTGCCAGCGCGGTGCCGGCGGTCAGGCAAAGCAGGGCGGCTGCGATCGGGAGGTATTTCATTGAGAGCATCCTTCATGTTGAAACCGGCACGGCCGGTTCGGGCCGTGCCAGGGGGGCGCGCTATTTGGCGCAGGCAACCGCCTCGCCCGAATCCGTATAGCAGGTGCCGGTATGCGTAACCGTGCCCGTCACGGGATCGACCGTGGTCGAGCCCTGATAGCTGGTCCCGGTGGTGGCGCTGGTGGCCGTGGTCGAGCGGGCGCCGCTGGCGGTGCCATCTGCGTCGACGGCAAGCGAACCGCTGCTCTGGACATTGCCCTTCTGTCCGCTGGCGGCGAAACCACCACTATGGGTCAGCGATCCGTCCGCGCCGCGCGTGGTGGTCGAGGCGCGCCCGGCAACGCTGCCCTGCGGCGTGCGCAGGACGGTGCCGCTGGCGCCGGTGACGGAGCCGTCGGAATTCTGCTGAACGCCACGGCCGCTTACGATGGCGCCGCCGTTCGGCCCCCTCGCGGCGACGGCGCCGCCATTCGCGCCACGTGTGCGCAGCACGCCCTGCTCGGCCAGAGCGGCGTCGGCGGCGAGCGCACAGATGCCAAGCGCCAGCAGCCCCGGAATTAACTGTTTGCGTTTCATGACTGTCTTTCCTTTCCTCTGGGGCACAGCCCCGGTTGAGACAGGTCGATGATGCCGGGCGCATGTTGCAGGCCGATGTCGCAAAACCGCGAAGGTGCTACAAAGGATTGCAACCCGTCCGGGCTGTCACGGTTTGTCACATATTTCCCGCTGACTTGCCCGGGGTGGAGTGCCAACATGCCTTCCATGGACCCCAAACCCGCCCGCATCATCGTGGTTGACGACGACCTTGAACTTCGCGCGCTCCTGCAGCGGTTTCTGGGCGAACACGGTTTTGGCGTGCGCGCCGTCGATGGCGGGCGGGCGCTGGACATTGCCCTGATGCGCGAACCTGCCGATGTGATCGTGCTGGACCTGATGATGCCGGGCGAGGATGGCCTGACCATCTGCCGCCGCCTGCGCGCGGCGGGGGACACGACGCCGATCATCATCCTGACGGCCAGGGGCGATCCGGTGGATCGCATCCTGGGGCTGGAAATGGGGGCCGACGATTATCTGGGCAAGCCTTTTACCCCGCGCGAACTGGTCGCCCGGATCGCGGCCGTGCTGCGGCGGGTCGCGCCAGAGCGGGCCGGCCAACGCGACGAAACGGCGAACATCGGCCCTTTCGAGATCAACTTCTCCGCCATGACCATCCGGCGGGGCGGCGAGCCGATCGGCCTGTCTTCCCGTGAGTTCGCACTCTTCGCCGCGCTTGCCCGCAGCGCCGGGCGCCCGCTGAGCCGCGCGCAGCTGATCGAACGCGCAATTGGGCGCGATGCCGAGGTCACGGACCGGGCGATCGACGTGCAGATTGCCCGCCTGCGCCACGCGCTTGGCGAGGATACATCCGCCCCCCGCCACATAAAGACGATCTGGGGCATCGGATACGCATTGGTCGCGGGCGATGCTGAATAGCCTGTTTCGCCAGAACATCGCCCTTCTGATCGGTGTCGTACTGGTTGGCCAGGTGCTGACCACGGTCCTGATCGCCTCGGTGATCGTCAGGCCGCAGACGGTTCGTCTGGCGCATGCGGCGGCACAGGTCATCGACGCCTTCGCGGTGGCCGCTGACGGAATGACACCGCAGAGCCGCGATGCCTTCCTTCAGGTTCTGAACAGGGAAGGCGGGGCGCAGATCATCGCCGCCACGACACCGCCCGAAGATGGCCTGCGCTCGCCGAAGTTTCTCGAACGGCGCTTCATGCGGGCCCTGGCCGACGAGCTGGCGTCGCAATCCGAACTTCAATGGCAGACCGACAATAACGGCCATTTGTGGATCAGGGTCGTGACCGGCGGCACGCCGCTGTGGCTGACCATAACCACGCCCGAGCGCGTCGGGCCGCTTCACGCGCTTCTGCTCGCCGTGGCGGTGGCCTGTGCCGTCGCGCTGATGGGCGGGGTGGTGATCCAGCGCAGGCTGGCGCGCCCTTTGCAGGAACTGGCGGCGCGGGTCAGGGATTTCGACCCCGCATCGGAACCTGCCCGGCTCAGCGAAACCGGCCCCGATGAGATCAGGGCCGTTGCCCGCGCGTTCAACGACATGGCCGCGCGGCTTTCGGCGATAGAAACCGACCGTGCAATGATGCTGGCCGGGGTCAGCCATGATCTGCGGACGCCGCTCGCCCGACTGAGACTGGCGCTGGAGATGATCGCCACCAGGGATCGGGATCTGATCGAAAGCGCCGATCGGCAGGCGGTGCAGATCGACACGATGCTCACCCAGTTCGCCGATTTCGCGCGCGGGTTCGAATCCGAGGAACGGTCTTTGGTGCCGGTTTCCGGCCTGCTCGCCGAGGCGGTCGAACTGGCTGGACTGGGGGGGGATATCTTCGTCACGTGCCAGCCCGATCTCGTGTTTCACCTGCGCAAGGGGGCGGTTGTGCGTGCCCTTGCCAACCTGCTGACAAACGCCGCCCGGCACGGCCGCCCGCCGATTGCATTGAACGCGGAGGTAACGGGCGAAGTGCTGCACCTGACCGTGACCGACGCCGGCGACGGCATTCCGGCGGCGACGGCGCAACGGATGCTGATCCCCTTCGTGCGGGGCGATCACGCGCGTGGCGGCGGCGGAACGGGGCTTGGCTTGTCCATCGCCGAGCGGGTGGCGCGCGCGCATGGCGGGATGGTGGCGTTCACATCCGGGGGGAAAGGTTTTTCCGTCACGCTGAACCTGCCGGGATAGGGCTTGGAGTGTCCCCCGGGTTGGGGTGCTCGCAACGTCTAGCCGCGATATGGCCGCTCAAACCTGCCATTTACAGCCCATCCACCGACTCAAGCTCCCGCGATGGCAGTTATTTTCAGAGCCTCGGCGAGAAACGGCAACCGGTCCTGCCCAATTCAACCGCCACGTCGGTTTGCGCCACTGCCTATGCCACCACCGCCGGCTCTGCGGCAGCGACCAAGACGCGATCAGCCTCCAGATCATCCAGCGCCAATCTTTGCCTCCGCACAATACTTAAAAGTATTGACTGGAGAAATGGATTGTGTCTTTTTGGGTTTGCGAACGGGAGGAGCACAAATGAAATCGTTGGACTGTCTCGACTGGCGCGGGACCGAGCCCGCGGGCAGCCTTATCGAAATCTTTGAGAATCGTGTTAATCAGCACCCGAATCGGCTGTTCATTGCGGATATGAGTATTCGTTTGACATGGGGTGAGGTCGCGCAGGCGCTGCGGGGGTTTGCTTCCACATACGGCGAACAGCTACGCGACAAAGATGTGGCCATGTTCATGGGTAACGGTGCGCCTTTCTTTATAACATACCTTTCAGTATTGTTTTGCGGTGGCCGAGTGGCTCTGCTCAATGCTGCGATGCCGCGCAAGTCCGGCGCATTGCTCATGGAAAGCCTCACGCCTGAAATGGTCTTTGCGGACCATCCTCTTGAGTTCAAGCCCGACGCGATCGTGGTCGATAACGCGATGATTGCTGGCTGGGTCGCCTCCGACGCTGAGGCGCAAAGCGCCTGTGGCACAGGGCATACCCCTGCCACCTATCTTTTCTCTGGCGGCACCACCGGCATACCAAAACGAATCCTTTACTCTCACCGCAAGCTTGTCTCAGCCGGTGCACGGATGCAGTGGGGCTGGCCGACACGCGAGGCTGACGTGTTCCTACCCATCGCGCCCTACAGCCATATCTACGGATTTCTCGCGGGGATCTGCCTTCCGCTGCAATCGGGTGGCAGTTCGATCGTGCCAGAGCGGTTCCACCCGGCCGGCGTGCTCGACCTGATCGAGCGCGAAAGGGTTTCCGTGCTCGGCGGCGGCCCTCCTGCCGTCTATCAGGCGCTGATGTCCGATCCCGATCTTGACCAGCGCGATCTCAGCTCGCTGCGGGTGTGTCCCGGCGGCGGCGCGGCGTTCCCGGTCGAAGTGCACCGTCGCTGGGAGAAGCTGACAGGCCTGACCATCTACGAAGGCTACGGCATGACCGAAGTCGCCCCGATCACGGCAAACACGGACTCGCGCGGAAGCCGCCTGGGTGCGGCAGGCAAGCCGGTGCCAGATACCGAGGTCGATATCGTGGATCTGCAAACCGGGAGCCGTTCTCTGCCGCGCGGCGAGGCCGGCGAGATCCGTGTGCGTGGCCCGCATGTCATGCCGGGGTATTGCGACAACCCCGAAGAGACTGCGCTCGTGTTGCGCGACGGGTGGGTCCATACCGGCGACATCGGCGTGATTGACGAGGAAGGCTTCCTGACGATTACGGACCGAAAGAAAGACGTGATCATTCACAAGGGTTTCAACGTGTTCCCCCGCGAAGTGGAGGAAGCGGTGATGTCGCACCCCGACGTGGCCGGCGTTTGTGTTGTCGGCGTGCCAGACGCGCGCTCGGGCGAGGTTGTGGTTGCCTATGTGGTGTTGCGCGCGGGCGCTCAGGTTGACGCCGAGATGCTGTGCGAAAGCTGCAGGCAATTCCTCGTCCCCTACAAACTGCCAGGCCGGATCGAATTTCTCGGGGCGTTGCCGCTGACGCCCGCGGGCAAGGTTGACCGGATGGCGCTTCGTGCGCGGGCGCGCGGGGCGCGGGAATCCGAAAACGCTTAACTGTGTAGGGGAGGAGACACAGATGACCCAGGGAAATTTCGCGCGGCGTTCGGCGCTTAAAGGCGCGCTGTTTGCGGCCGCGGTGGCGATGAACAGTTTGCCCGCGCGGGCCGCTGACACGCTCGTCCTGAACTATAACCAGTGGTTTCCGAGCGGGCACTGGAGCCAGGCGGACGGACTGTACAAGTGGTTCGACCAGATCGAGGAGGTGACGGAGGGCCGCGTGAAGGTGCAGGCCTCTGCCAAGCCGCTCGCCCCGCCGAACCGCAACTATCAGGCCGTGGTCGATGGCGTCGCGGATATCGCCTGGGGTCCGCATGGCTACACCCCGGGCGTATTCCCGCTGACCGAGATGGTCGAACTGCCGTTCATCACCAAGGACGCCGGCGCATCGTCGAAAGCCTATTGGCAGCTCTGGAAAGAGTATTTCGAGCCGACCGGGATGCAGTCCGATGTCGTGACGCTCGCCATGCATGTGACGGCCGGCGGCAATATCTCGATGCGCAAGGAGCCGGTCACCTCTATGGCCGGTCTAAAGGGCAAGAAGATGCGCGTGCCGACCCCGGTAGTGGGCCGCGTGCTTCAGCAGCAAGGCGTGGTGCCGGTATCTGGCTCGCTCACCGAACTGCGCGAAATGCTGTCGCGCGGTATCATAGACGGGACGGTGATCTCCGACGAACTGGTGACCGGTTTCAAGGTGGATGAGGATATCCACGCGGTGACCCAGGTTCCCGGCGGCATTTTCTCGAACTCTGCCTTCATTATCATGAACAAGGCCAAGTGGGAGAAGATCAGCGCCGAAGATCAAGCCGCGATCATGGGCATCTCGGGCGAGGTTCTCAGCGAGAAGATGGGTGCGCTCTGGCATCAGAACGACATTGCCGCGCGCGAAATTTTCAAACAACGCCTTGGTGAAAACTACCTTGTCGCCGATGTCTCTTTCATGGCCGAGATCGACGCCGCCTTTGCCGGTGAACTTGGCAAGTGGAAAGAAATGGCAGCCGAGATGGGTATCGATGCCGATGCCGCCCTGGCTTTTTACAACGGCGAGATCGAAAGGCCGAGCAACTGATGCGCTCGCGGTCTTATATCGCATCCATTCAGCGCCGTTTCCGCCTTTTGGCGGAAACGGCGCTGGTCGGCCTCGTGGTTGTCACTGCGGTCGATGTGATCGGCCGGGTGGTGTTCAGCAGCCCGCTCGGCTTTGCCTATGAACTGGTCGGGCTGCTTCTTGGTGTCTCCGTCTATGCCGGCCTGATCGGTATGAACTGGACGCGCGATCATATCCGCATCGACCTGATCGAGCCGCAACTGAGCCGCATGCCGCGCTTTGACCGCATTCGCGCGGGCGTGGTCTGGCTGCTCGAGGTGGTGTTTTTCACCATCCTCGCGATCTTTCTGGCCCGACAGTCAATGATCATGCAGCGCTGGCACGAAACCTTTCTGTTTCTGCCGCTCGAAAAATGGGTGCCGTTGTCGATCTATGCGGTGTTCGCCGGATTGGCCGCAGTGAGCACGGTTCTGGCTGTCGTCCCCACCCTCAAAGCCAGCAAAGGGGATCTGAAATGATCGCCATACTGGCCTTTCTCGCGCTCATGGTGCTGCTGTTTCTGCGCACCCCGATCGCGGTGGCCACGGGGCTTGTGGGCCTCGTGGGGCTTGCCGCCTTTCAGGGCTGGACGGCCGCTTTTTCGCAGGTGGGTATCATCGCTTCGGAAACGGTGCTGACATATGAGTTCGCGGTGATTCCGCTTTTCATCGTGATGGGCGCTTTCATTGCCCATTCCGGCATCGCCGATGAGCTGTTCCGCGCTTGCTATGCTGTCGTCGGCCATTTGCGCGGGGGGCTGGCGCTCTCGACCATCGTTGCCTGCGGCGGCTTTGGTGCCGTATCGGGCTCATCGCTTGCCACTGCGGCCACCATGTCGCGCATCGCCTATCCGCAGATGAAGGGCTACGGCTACAATACCTCCCTTGCCACGGGGGCGATTGCGGCGGGGGGCACACTTGGCATCCTGATCCCGCCCTCAATCGCACTCGTGTTCTACGGCATCATGACAGAGACGGATATCAGCGCGCTTTTCATGGCGGGGATCGTACCGGGCGTTCTCGGGATCGTCCTTTACGCAGCGGCGGTGTTCTGGACAGTGCTGCGCGATCCCGAGGCTGGCCCTGCCGGTGACAAACCCACGTCGAAGGAACGCCTGCAGGCGCTGGTCGGGGCGTGGCCCGTAGTGTTGCTGTTCGGCGTGGTGATGGGCGGCATCTATGGCGGGTTCTTTTCGCCAACCGAAAGCGCAGGCATTGGCGCTTTTGGCGCGTTGGCCCTTGCCGCGCTGCGTGGCCGGATCAGCGTGCAGATGCTCAAGAGCTCGCTCGCCGATGGTATCTCCACCACCGTTTCGCTGATGATGATCCTGATCGGCAGCTTCTTGTTCGCCAATCTTGTGAACGTCGCAAGGGTGCCGCAGGCACTTGTCGCGATGATCGAGACACTGGCCGTGCCGCCGCTTCTGGTGATCTTTCTGATCATCGCGATCTACGTGGTGCTTGGCTGTGTACTCGAAAGCATCTCGATGATGCTGCTCACCGTGCCGGTGTTCTATCCGCTGATCATCTCGTTGGGCTTCGACCCGATCTGGTTCGGCATCCTTGTCGTGGTTGTCGTGGAGATCAGCCTCATCACCCCGCCCATCGGGCTCAATGTCTTCATTCTCAATGCGGTGTTGCGCGACGTTCAACTGACGGAAATTTTCCGCGGTGTGGTGCCCTTCATCGTCGCGGATGTGGCGCGGGTTCTGCTTGTTGTCTTCATTCCCGCTCTCTCGCTCACATTGCCCTATCTGCTGAAATAGGAGGTACTCATGCTGGACACGGACGTCCAAACTCTCACAATCACCGCGGCCGACCACCGTACCAACCTGCATCGCGCGGGAGAGGGCAAGCCTGTCGCGCTGCTCCATGGCTCCGGGGCGGGCGTGTCTGCCTGGGCCAACTGGCGCAAGGTGATCGGGCCACTGTCGGAGAGCTTCAGCATCGTCGCTCCCGATATCGCGGGCTTTGGCGCGACCGAACTGAAGCCCGACACGAAATACAACATCATGCTCTGGGTCGAGCATTTCGTGGCTATCCTTGACGAACTGGGCATCGAAAAGGTCTCGGTGGTGGGCAATTCCTTCGGCGGTGCCCTGGGGCTGATGACCGCGATCAACCATCCCGACCGGATCGACCGGCTGGTGCTTCTGGGCACGCCTTGCGGACATTTCCCGATCACCGACGGGTTGCGGGCGCAAGGTGAGTTTGACGGCACGATGCCATCCATGCGCCGCGCGATCAGCTATTTCCCCCATGACGAGAGCATCATCACCGAAGAGCTCATCGCCGCACGGTTCAACGCGGCCACGCGCGACGGCGCGCTTGAGGCCTTCCGCAAACTGATGCCCCCCCCCGAGGGAGAAAATCCGATCGTGCGCGGCATTCCGGAAAAGCTTCTGCGCAAGGTCGGGCACAGGACCCTGATCCTGCACGGCCGCGAGGATCGCGTTGTGCCCTACGCCCGCGCGCTCGACATGCACCAATGGGTCGAAAACTCCGATCTGCATTCCTTCGGCAAGTGCGGCCATTGGGTGCAGATCGAACGCGAGGCCGAGTTTCTGAAACTTGTCAAAGACTTTCTGGGAGGTGACGCATGAGCCGGAACACGCTCGAAAAAGTGCTTTACGACCTGTCCACCTCGGGGACGCACAAGAAGAAGTTCTCCGAAGATCCGAACAAGTTCCTGTCGCGCTATCAGCTCGATGACAAGGAGCGCGCGCTCATCCGCGAATACAAGGTCCGCGAACTGGCGGATCTGGGGGTGAATACAATGCTGACTTGGGGCTTCTGGCTTCAGGCCGGGAAATCGAACCGCGATTATCTGAAGATCATGAAACGCGAGGAGGCGTAAAATGGCACGAATCGTCGGGGGCTTTGTCGCCCCGCACAACCCGGTCATGTATTTCAACCCCGAGGGCGCGAGCAAGCAGCAGTCCGATGCCTGCTATGCCGCCTACGGAATAATGGCCGATCGCATCAAGGAGCTTGAGGTTGACGCAGCCATCGTGATTGGCTGTGACCACTACATACTCTTTGGTACTGAATGCCTGCCGCCCTATGTGATCTCCACCGGCGAAATCGAAGGGCCGGTCGATCAGTTGCCGGGGCTCAAGCGCAAGCCGCTGGCTTCGCATGGCGCGCTTGGAGAGCATATCGCCAAAGTGGGCCGGGAGACCGGCTTCGACTGGACCGTGGGCCGCGCCCTCAACGTCGATCATTCCGTCGCCGTACCGCATCACTTGATGCTGGAGCCGACGGGCAAAGATATCCCGATCGTCGCGGTGATGCTGGCGTGCGGTGTGGATCCCTATCTGCCGATGAAGCGCGCGTGGGATCTGGGCGAGCATATCGCCGAGGCCGTGGCAAGCTTCCCGGGCGACGAGCGCGTCGTGGTGATCGGCTCGGGCGGGATCTCGCACCATGTCGGCGACGAGCGCATGGGCGAGGTGAACCCCGCGTTCGACCGCAAGGTGCTTGATATCGTTGCCCGTGGCGACAAGGCGGCGATGCTTGCGCTGACGGACGAGGAAATCCTGCGCGACGGCGGCAACGGCGCGATGGAAATCCGCACCTATGCCTGCGCCATGGCCGCAACCCGCGCCGCAGGCGGCCGGGTGATCGGCTACGAGCCTGTCGCGGGCTGGGTCACAGGCATGGGCTTTGCGGAGCTGGAGGTGGCCGCATGATGATCGAGCTTTGCGACAGCGCGGATATCGGTGAGGGCGAGATCATCCGTGTGGATGTGCCGGGTTGTCCGGCCATCGCCATCGCGCGTCACGAAGGCGCGCTCTACGTCTTCCCCGACCGCTGCCCTCATGCGGATGAAAGCCTCTCCGAAGGCTGGCTGGAGGATGGCCGCGTGGTTTGCGGCGTGCATTTCGCCGAATTCGAACTGGGCTCTGGCGCGGTGCACAACCCGCCCGTCGGTTGCCCCAATCTTTCTTTCTTCAAATGCGAAGACCGCGACGGAAAGGTTTTCGCCACCCTCACAGGAGGACCCGAACATGTGTGATGGAGGATGCAAGGGCGGGGCCCGCGGCCGCCCGAACATGGCGCCGGTCTATCCCAAGGCCGCAAGCTATCCCGAATACGCCCAGCTCGTGAACCGCGAGAACGCGCAGGTGGATCGCCGCCTCTTCGTGGACGAGGCGATCTATCAGGCCGAGCTGCAGCAGATCTTTGCCCGTTCCTGGCTGTTTCTGGCCCATGAAAGCCAGATCCCAAGTCCCGGCGATTTCATCCGCACCTCGATGGGCGAAGATGACGTGATCGTCGTGCGCCAGCGCGACGGTTCGGTAAAGGCGTTCCTGAATTCCTGCCCGCATCGCGGCAACCGTGTCTGCATGGTGGATGCCGGCACGAAGGCGCGCGGTTTTATCTGCAATTACCATGGCTGGTCCTTCGGGATCGATGGTGGGCTGCGCGGAACCGATGGCAAGGTCTACGAAAAGGACCAGGCGTTCGAGAAAGCCCAGATCGGCCTTACCCCGGTGGCGCAGATCGACAGCTACAAGGGCCTGATCTTCGGCACGTTCGATCCCGCCGCGCCGTCGCTTCTCGATTTTTTCGGCCCCTTTACCTTCTACCTCGACATCATGCTCGACAATGACGAGGGCGGAACCGAGTTTATCGGCGGCGCGATCAAGTCCGAGATCGACTGCAACTGGAAATTCCCGGCAGAGAATTTCGTGGGCGATATCCTGCACGCCTTCTGGACGCATCAATCCGGCGCGCAGGCGATCCTTGGTGCTGGCGTCGATCTTGGCAAGCGGTACGATGAGCTGGCGTTCCAGGCCTCCGTTTACGGGCACGGAATAGAGACCAATCTCGACAAGGTCGGCAACACCCGCACCTTGGGTTATCCGGAACTGGTCGACTATGTGTATGACCTTTCGGAAAAGGCCAGCGCCCGTCTGGGCGATCTGCGCGCCCGCGCGATCGGGGCGATTTCCTCATGCACGGTATTTCCGAACTTCTCCTTCCTGCCGGGCCAGAACACCTTCCGCGTTTGGCATCCGCGCGGTCCCGGCAAGATCGAGCTGGTCGTCTGGACGCTGGTGAACAAGAACGCGCCCGAGCACATCAAGGAAGCTTACCGCAAGGGCGTGATGATGACCTTTTCGCCGGGCGGCGTCTTCGAGATGGATGACGGCGAGAACTGGGAATATTCGACCCGCGTCAACCAGGGTTTCGTGACCCGCCAGCAGCCTTTGCACTATGCGCTGGGCCTGGAAAGTACCGATCTGGAACGCGAATTGCCCGGCCATATTCACAAGGGGTCGATGAACGATGCCAACCAGCGTTTGTTCTATACCCGTTGGGCGGAATTCATGGAACATGACAACTGGACCGATCTGCAGAACGGCGACACCGCGCCGCCGCAGAAGTCCGTGAAAGCGGCGGAGTAACCCCTATGCTCGACTTTCTCGATATCTCCAAACCTTTCGACCGTCTCGACAATCCGGTGACCCTCGAAATCGAGCGCGCGATCATCCGCTGGGTCCACGCCGAGGCGCGCCTTCTCGATGCCGAGCGGTATCAGGAATGGCTCGATGGGTTCATCGACCCCGAGATCCATTACTGGATGCCGGATATGGAAACCCGCCGCCGCGACGATCCGCGCGGCACGTTCAAATACGGCGAGTCGGCCTATTTCGACGACAACTGGAGAGAGTTGGAAATCCGGGTAAAACGCTACAACGAGCCCTCGGCCTGGGCCGACAATCCGGCGACCCGGCACGTGCATCTCATCTCGAACATCGAGGTGAACGCGACCGACGACCCCGCGCTTTTCGCGGTGTGTTCGGCTTTCACCAATGTGCGCAACCGCAACGAGGCCGATCAGGACATCATCCATGGCCGCCGTGAAGACGTTCTGCGCGCTGTGGATGGTGGATACCGGCTGCTGCGACGGCGCGTTCTCATCGTGCAGAACGTGCTTCTGTCGAAAAACCTCAACACGTTCTTCTGATGGGGCGGCTTGAGGGATATGCCGCGCTGGTCACCGGTGGCGGCAAGGGCATCGGGCGCGCGGTCGTGGACCGTTTCGTCGCCGAGGGCGCGCGGGTTGGTGTGCTGGTGCGTTCGGCGGCGGATATGGATGATCTCAGCGCCGCGCATGGCGACAAGGTCGCGCCCGTTCAGGGCGATGTGCGGTCCTGGCAGGACAATGTACACACGGTCGAGACGGTCGTGGCGCGTTTCGGAAAGCTCGACGTGCTGGTGCCAAACGCCGGCGTCTACGATTTTTCGGACCCGTTCGAGAGCATCGAGGGCGCCGACCTGGAGGCCCGCTATCGCGAGCTCTTCGACGTCAACGTTCTGGGCTATCTGCAGGCGGCGCGTGCCGGGCTCGTTCCGCTGCGCGAAAGCCGCGGGTCCATCATCTTCACACTGTCCTCGTCATCATTCTTTTCGGGCGGTGGTGGTACATTATACGTCAGCTCAAAACACGCGCTCACGGGCACCCTCAAACAGCTCGCCTATGAGCTGGCGCCGGACATTCGCGTTAATGCGGTCGCGCCCGGAGGTACACGTACGGGGCTGGGCGGCCTGCCGAGCGATGCCAGGGAGCTCAATGCCATCGACGGATTTGAGGAGATGGTGGCGCGGACCACGCCGCTTGGGTTCCTTTCGGAACCCGAAGATCATGCTGGCCTCTACGTCACCCTCGCCTCGCGCGAAGAGAGCCGTTTTGTGACCGCCGAGATCATCCGCTCGGATGGCGGGCTCGAGGTGCGGGGTCGCAGGCGCAGGAAGGAAGCTGAATGACTGCCAAAGAGAAAATCGCCGCTTTGAAGGCGCGCCTGCGCCTGCCTGTTGTGGCGGCGCCCATGTTTCTGGTTTCGGGGCCGGAGATGGTCATTGGCGCGGCCAAGGCTGGAGTGATGGGCGCGTTTCCCGGGCCCAACGGGCGCACGATCGACGATTTGCGGCAATGGTTCGGGGCGATTCACGCCGAACTCGGACCGAAGAACCTGCCTTTCGCGTTCAACATGATCACCCATTCGAGCTATGGCCGGTTCGATCAAGAACTGGCGCTGGTTGCCGAGTTCCGACCCGAGATCGTCATCACCGCTCTGGGTGGGCCACATCGCATCACGCAGGTGGTACACGGCTATGGGGGGCTGGTCTTTGCCGATGTCAACAGCCCGACCTATGCGAGAAAAGCTATCGACAAGGGGGCAGACGGGCTGGTGCTGGTCTGCTCCGGCGCGGGCGGGCACACCGGGCAATACGCGCTCGCGCCTTTCCTCGATGAGGTACGGCAGTTCTTCGACGGCCCCATCGCGGTGGGCGGCGGCATCTCCACCGGCGCGGGTGTGCTGGCGGTTGAAACGCTGAGCGCCGATCTGGCCTATGTCGGCACACGGTTTCTTGGTGCGCGCGAAAGCCTCATCTCCGAAGGCTATCGCCAGATGATCATCGACAGCGGGATCGAGGATCTGATCGCCTCCAAGGCTATCACCGGCGCTCTGGGCAACTGGATGCGTGCATCGGTGAAGGCTGCCGGGCTCGACCTTGATGATATGAAGGCGGAGGCCAAGATCGACTTTTCCGGCGACATGCATTCGGGCGCCAAGGCGTGGAAAACCGTCTGGAGCGCCGGGCAAGGTGTCGGGCAGATCCACGGGATCGAACCGATCGCCGAAATAGTCGCTCGAATGGCGGCGCAGTATGACGCCGCCGGCGCAGGCATGGCCGCGCGCTTTGCCAGGAAAGGGGAGCCCGCATGACGCTGGACGAAATCGCATCGGCCCTGCGCGACGCCGAAAAAACCGGGGTTCCGATTGCCCCGGTCCGCGCGCATCTCGCGGGGGCCGAAGAGGCATATGCGGTGCAGGAGATCAACACCGTGGCAAGGCTTGGCGCGGGCGGGCGTCTCGTGGGCCGCAAGATCGGCCTGACAAACCCGGCGGTGCAAGCGCAGCTCGGTGTGGATCAGCCCGACTACGGCATGCTCTTTGCCGACATGGATCTTCCCCATGGCGCGGAGTTGCCCTGGTGTGAAGGTGCGCAATGGAAAGCGGAGGCCGAGTTGGCCTTTGTCATGGGCCGCGATCTCTCAGAACCCGATTGCACCACGGCCGAGGCGATGTGCGCCGTCGAATATGTCGTTCCCGCGCTTGAGATCGTCGGCAGCCGGATTGCCGACTGGGACATCCGTTTCGTGGACACTGTTGCGGACAATGCCTCGTCCGCCTTCTTCACCCTCGGCCCTTCGGCCCGGCGTCTCACCGAGATCGACCTGCTCGATTGCCGGATGGAGATCCGCGCCGGCGACGAGGTGGTTTCCCGGGGCTCGGGCCGCGCCTGCCTTGGCTCCCCGCTCAACGCGCTTGTTTGGCTGGCGCGTGTGATGGCCAGGGCCGGGCGCCCGCTTGGCGAAGGCGATGTTGTGCTCTCGGGCGCGCTCGGCCCGATGGTCGCCGCCGCGCCGGGGGCCGTGTTTACCGCATCAACCGAAGGGTTCGGCGAAACCGCCATCCGTTTTGGAGACTGAACTATGAACAAAATCAAATGTGCGATCATCGGGTCGGGGAATATCGGCACTGATCTGATGATCAAGATCATGCGCACCTCGGATGTGCTGGAAATGGGCGCCATGGTCGGGATCGATCCAGAGTCCGACGGTTTGGCCCGCGCCGGGCGTCGGGGCGTTGCGACCACCCATGAGGGGCTCGACGGGCTGCGTGCGCTGCCCGGATATGCCGACATCCGCATCGTGTTTGACGCCACTTCCGCAGGCGCGCACAAGCGCCATTCCGAGGTGTTGCTTGCCGACGGCAAGCAGGTAATCGATCTCACGCCCGCGGCCATCGGCCCCTTCACCGTTCCATCGGTCAACATAGACGCGCATCTGGAAGAGATGAACGTCAACATGGTGACTTGCGGCGGGCAGGCGACGATTCCGATGGTGGCTGCCGTCAACCGCGTGGCAAAGGTGCATTACGGAGAGATCGTCGCCTCCATCGCCTCGAAATCCGCGGGCCCCGGCACACGGGCCAACATCGACGAGTTTACCGAGACCACGGCCCATGCGATCGAAAAGGTCGGCGGAGCCAGCTGCGGCAAGGCTATCATCATCCTCAACCCGGCAGAGCCGCCGCTCATCATGCGCGACACGGTCTATTGCCTTTGCGACAGGGCGGATGAAGACGCGATCCGCGCCTCGATTCTCGAGATGGAGAAAGAGGTGCAGAGCTACGTGCCGGGCTATCGCCTCAAGCAGGAGGTGCAGATCGAGCATGTGGGCAACAATGCGCCGCTGCACATCCCGGAAATGGGCGGCAGTTTCACCGGTCTGAAGGTCACGGTCTTGCTCGAGGTCGAAGGCGCGGCTCATTATCTGCCGGCCTATGCGGGCAATCTCGATATCATGACGAGCGCGGCTCTTCGAACCGCCGAACGGCTCGCGATCAAACGCAACTGGGTCGGGGAGGCCGCTTGAAATGGCAAAGGTATACATTCAGGACGTGACGCTGCGCGACGGGATGCACGCCGTTCGTCATCAGTATGATCTGGGCCATGTACGGGCCGTCGCGCAGGCGCTGGATGAGGCCGGTGTCGATGCGATCGAAGTGGCCCATGGCGACGGGATCGCCGGCTCCACTTTCAACTACGGTTTCGGAAAATGCACCGACGAGGCGTGGATTTCGGAGGCGGCGAAAGTTGTGAAGAACGCGAAGCTGACCACCCTTCTGCTTCCCGGCATTGGCACCATCGAGAACCTCAGGCGGGTGCGCGATCTGGGGGTCGTTTCGGTGCGCGTGGCCACCCATTGCACCGAGGCCGACGTTGCCGCGCAGCATATCGCGGCGGCCAAGGAGATGGGCCTGGATGTTTCGGGCTTTCTGATGATGTCGCACATGAGCACGCCTCAACATCTGGCGCAGCAAGCCAAGCTCATGGAAAGCTACGGCGCCGATTGCGTCTATTGCACCGACAGTGGCGGGCGTCTGACGATGAAAGAGGTGGCCGCCCGCATCGACGCCTACAAAACCGTGCTTTCCCCGGAAACGCAGATCGGCGCACATATGCACGAGAACCTGTCGCTGTCGGTTGCCAATTCCGTGGTTGCGGTCGAACATGGCGCCTACCGCGTGGATGCCTCACTCGCCGGGATGGGCGCCGGCGCCGGCAATACGCCGATCGAGGCATTCGTGACGGTGGCGGATCTTTACGGCTGGGATCATGGCTGCGATCTGTTCAAGCTGCAGGATGCCGCCGAAGAGCTCGTGCGCCCGCTTCAGGATCGCCCCGTGCGCGTGGACCGTGAAACCATCACGCTGGGCTATGCCGGGGTCTATTCCTCTTTCCTGCGTCACGCCGAACGCGCGGCAGAAACCTATGGGCTCGACACGCGCGAAATTCTTGTCGAGTTGGGCAGGCGCGGTATGGTCGGCGGTCAGGAAGACATGATCGTCGATGTCGCCCTTGATCTGGTGCAACTCAAGAAGAGCGCCGCCTGATGGAAGCTATCTTAGCCCTGCGCAACGCCTGTGGTCATCGCGAGTGCCTTTTCAAGGAATTCCTCCTGCGACATCGGATCAATCGAGCTGTGCAGGATCGAATCCCCCATGATCAGGCAATAGGCCAGATACGCGCGTTTGCGCGCTTCCTCAGGGGGGTGGCCCATATCGCGAAACAGCTTGGTGATGTAGTCAAAGCGGATTTCGTCAACCTCCGCCACCGCCTTGCGCGGCATCTCCACACGCCGCGCCCAATCTCTGATCGAGGTCTCGATCTGGGCAAAGCCGGGCGAATTCTTGCGCCGGGGCAGCGAAAACAGGCTGCGCAGCCGGGCGCGCGGATTGTCGCCGGAAATCGAGATCGAGCGGATCACATTCAGCGTCATCTTCTTGCGCCAATGGCTGAGCATCGCGCCGAGCAGGTCGCTGCGGGTTTTGAAATGCCAGTAGAAGCTCCCCTTGGTCACGCCGAGCTTGGCGCAGAGCGTATCGATCTTGATACCCCGCACGTTCTCGTTAATCAGAATCTGGAGTGCGGCCTGCACCCAATCCTGTTCGTTCAGAGGGCTTTCCTTGTGCCGGCTCGTCGGGCGGCGCTTGGTTTTGGCTTTCGTGGTTTCCGCCACTGAGATCTCCCTGCTACATCACAATACCTTACGGCACTGGCCTATCGATATGAAGAGGGCTCGGACATGAAAAAAATAGCGATTATCGGCGCGGGCCAGGCAGGCGCGGGCGCCGCGCTCAAGCTGAGAGAGCTGGGGTTTGAGGGCGAAATCACCTTGCTTGGCGATGAGGCATATCCGCCTTACGAGCGGCCGGAACTATCCAAGGGATATGCGCTTGGAAGGGTGGCTTTCGACAACCTGGTCGTGCTCACTCCCGCAGCCGCTGAAGAAAAAGCGATCGACCTGCGACTGGACTGTCGCGTGCGCAGGATCGACCGTGCCGCGCGGGTGATCGAAACCGATGCCGGCGATCTGAGCTATGACATGCTGATCCTCGCGACCGGCGGCGCGGCCAAACGTCTGCCCCTGCCGGAGCCGCTGCGCCGCAAAACCCATTCGATCCGCACACGCGACGATGTGGACGCGTTGCGCAATGCGCTGCCGGAGGCGCGTTCGGTCGTGGTGATCGGCGGCGGCTGGCTTGGCACCGAGGCGGCCATCAGCGCACGCGCGCTTTGCCCGCAGGTCGATCTGATCGAGGTCGCACCGCGCCTTTGTGCCCGCGTTGCGCCAAGCTGGCTGTCGGACCGTCTCTCGGAAACGCAGATGCGCGCGGGCGTCACGCTGCATCTTGGTACGGTGCCTGTGTTCGCCGAGGACGGCACGATCTCGGTCGGCGGCGCGCGGCTGGCTCCGGATCTGATGATCGAGGCGATCGGGATGCGTGCCATGGACGAGCTTGCGGTGTCGGCGGGGCTTGCCTGCGACGACGGTGTCCTGGTCAGCCCGCAAGGGCAGACAGAGGATCCGGCGGTGTTTGCCATCGGTGACTGCGCGCGCCTGGCAAATGGCGAACAGGCCCGGCGCGAGAGCTGGCAGTATGCCAATCAATCGGCCGAAGACGTCGCGCGGCTTTTGACCGGACAGATCGCGCGAATGCAGGAGCCCGACTGGTTCTGGAGCACACAGGCCGATTTCAAGGTGCAGATGCTGGGGAGTTGTCCGGACGAAGCTGTTCAATTGGAACGTGTCGGGCCGCGCGGAGGCGTGAGCCGCCTGTTTCTAAAAGGCGCTCGGTTGGTTGGCTGCGTGGCAATAAACAATCCTCGCGAGATCGCCGAAGCACGGCGGGTGATTGCTTCGCGCCAGGCAATAGATTCCGAACGCGCCCGTGACGGGATGGTGCCATTGTCCCGCTGTATTGTTGATGCTCGCGAGGCTGTGCGTTAACGGAAAAAGGACGCGGGCGTACTTGGGGGCGGTCGACGGGAGCGGCCTGTGGCGTGGCCATAACGCCCTCAGGATCTACCAATGACCATCAAGGGAGTGAGCCGAAGCGAGCGTTGTATGTCACGTGGCGGTCACAGCCCAAGTTCGGAGAACAACGTTTCCCTTTTAAAGGCATCGAGGCCGCGCCACGCATTCGGGGTTTGGTGGAACTGCTTTTTGAACGCTCGGACAAATGCTGCTGACGACCCGAAGCCGATCGCTTCCGCGATCTCTCCAAGCGGTGCGCGGGAACTCAACAGCATCTCGGCGGCAAGCCCCAAACGTATCCGATTGATCATTCGCAGCGGGGGCTCGTTAAACGCTTTGCGAAACCGATCCACGAAGGCTGTGCGGCTGATGCCTGCCACCTCGGCGAGCGCGAGCACCGTCCAGTTTGCGCTTGGCGTCGCAAAGAAAGCGCTGAGCGCCCGCAGCAGATACTCGTCGTGAAGGGCTGCGCCGGCGATCGAGCGAAGCGGGATCGTTTGCGAACGGGCAAATGCGACAAGTTCGAGCATTATAACCTCTGCCAAACGCCGCGTGATCCCGAGGTCCGGGTTTTTCTTTCTTTGGTTCCGATCAACCAAATCAACACAGCTACGGATCATATCAGCGTGCGGCTTCGCCGTGGGAGGGATAATGATCGCCCCATGCTTCAGGCGCTGAAGGACCGCAGTGCGCCGGTCGACGCTGCTCAGCACGATTTCCACCGGAGATTCACTGCCTGTCGCAACGCCTGACTCGGGGCGAAACATGACATCCTGCGTGGCGTGGCTTCGATCCATCAACTGATGCGCTCTCCCTTCGACCGCGACGGCCGTTCCCGCAGACACGTATTGCAGATCGTCTTTCTCCGGGCCGGTACGGATGAATGCGGCGCCGCGCTTGACGTAATAGAAATAGGCGCGTCCCGTATCCGTGAAATTCAACAGGAACGGGCCTTCCCCCTTCCAGCTCTCCCAATTCAGGTTCGCAAATCTCACGTCGGGGCTACGCAGAAATCTTGCATAATCCCCGACCTCGGGATCACTTTTGCCGGCGTTTGGATCAATGACAGGTTGTTCCATACGCCGTATTTTAACAACTGGGAGTGCGGCGGACAAGCCGTAGGAGAGCTTAGGGAGGAAGTGATGACTGCTTTGTCATCTGGCTGCGCCGCGTCTGCGGGCAGGACAATTTTCATATCGACCATGCCGCCTGAAAGGCGTTCGTTGCCAGCCGATGGCTGAGCGCGTCTAGAGCCGAGCAATCTTGGCGCTGCGCTGTAGATTCAGCGGGGCGCCGGATTTTCAGAACAGTCAAGCCGACCCCGGTCTTGCCGGGGTTGAAGGTGTGCTTTTGTCCCGCAGTCCGGGCAGTGCAACCATTTTCACGTAAGGGAGAGAGACCATGCAAGAAGGTCAGTACGCCGATATCGGCGGCGTCAAACTGCATTACCATGATGTCGGCGAAGGGCCGGCGCTCGTGTTGCTTCATGGCTCCGGGCCGGGCGCGTCCGGATGGTCGAATTTCAATCGCAATATCGAAACGCTTTCGGGGAAATTCCGGGTGATCTGCCCCGACCTTCCAGGCTTTGGCGGATCCGATATGAAGCCGGTCGATGCTCCCATCCCGGGGTGGTGGGCCGATGTGATGTTGGGGCTGCTCGATCATCTGGGGATCGCGAAGGCGCATTTCCTTGGCAATTCGATGGGCGGGATGATCACGCTCAAGATCGCGCTCGAACACCCGGAGCGGATCGACCGAATGGTGCTGATGGCACCGGGTGGCGGCACGGCGGTGACCAGCATCTTCCCTTCCGAGGGCATCAAGACGCTCATAGGCTTCTACGATGGGCCGGGCCCTTCGATTGAACGGCTGCGCGGTTTCATTGACCAGTTCGTCTATGACCCTTCGGCGATCACCGAAGAACTGGTGCAGGAGCGGTTCGAGGCCGCGATGAACCCCAGGATCGTGGCTCAGCCGCCCATGCGCCCGGGCCCGGCAGGGATGCCCGAAGAGTTGTGGCGCGACGCGCGCCTCACCCGGCTGCCGCATGAGGCCCTCATCCTGTGGGGGCGCGAAGACAGGGTTCTTCCCGTCGATACCGGCTTCACCCTGATGAAGCAGATTCCAAATGCGCGTTTCCTTGTCATGCCGCGGTGCGGCCACTGGATCCAGTGGGAGAAAGCCGACGAGTTCAATGCCATCGTTTCGGAGTTTTTGAGCGAATGAACAAGAAAGAAAAGTTCGACGCTGACGTCGGCATCGTCGGCTACGGGCCCAGCGGCGTATCTGCCGCGAATTTCCTCGGAGCCTTGGGCGTCAGCACGCTCGCCATCGAACGATATGAGGACATCTATTCTCGCGCCCGCGCAATCACCGTCAACGATTGGACCATGCGCATCTTTCAGTCGGTCGGGCTCGACGAGGCGCTCGAGAAAGGGATGGATATCACCCACTCCCTGCGCTGGATCGATTACGACGGCAACGAACTGATGCGCATGGGGTTTCCGCCCTCGGACATGGGCCATGCAAGCGCATATTCAATCTACCAGCCCGAAATGGAGAAAACCCTGCGAGAGGGCGCAGAGCGCTTCGCCGATCACGTCTCCGTACAATTCGGGCAGGAGGTCACGGGCATAACCCAGGACGCCGAGGGGGTGACGCTGGAGCTCACCGATTGCAAGACCGGCGCCCGGGAAACCAAGCGGGTGCGCTATGTGCTGGCTTGCGATGGCGGGTCGAGCACCATGCGCGAACAGCTTGGCATCCAGTTGGTCGGGGATACGCTGCAAACGCGCTGGATCGTCATCGACGCGCAGGTCAAGCGCTGGTGGCCGGATCGCCATGTGCTCACCTTCTGGTCGGACAAGAAGCGCCCGGTTGTGGATGTGGCGCTTTCGATGGGCAATCACCGCTGGGAAATTCCGCTTGGGCCGAATGACAAGGATTCGGATTTCGCGACCCATGATCAGATCTGGAGATTGCTCGAAACGCTGGGCGTGTCGAAAGACAACGTCGAGATACACCAGCATGCCTTCTACAACCACCACATCCGTCACGCCGAGCGCTGGCGCGATGGGCGTGTGTTCCTGCTGGGCGATGCCGCGCACATGATGCCGCCCTGGGCGGGTGCGGGGATGCAATCGGGCGTGCGCGATGCGCAGAATATCAGCTGGAAACTGGCCGGGGTGCTTGGCGGCACGTTGCCCGAGAGTGTTCTCGATACCTATGAGGCCGAACGGGCCCCCGATGTGGAACGCTACACTCAGATCGCAATTCAGCTTGGGCGCATCATCAAGCAGGAACTGACCGAGGAAGAGCTTGCGGCGATGCAACCGCCGCCCGATGCCGAACCCGAACTGCCGCCGCTTCTTCAGCCGCCTGCACTGGCCGGAGGCTGGTTGAGCACCGGGACAAATCCGGCGGTTGGCGCACTGCTTCCACAACCGCGCGCAGCGGGCAGCGATGGCAAGCTCGGGCTGCTCGATGACGTGTTGGGATCGGGCTTCCTGGTTCTAGGGACCGATCTGGATCCTGCCTCGGTGCTCTCGCCAGAGGAAAAGCGCGGCTGGGAGGCGCTGGGCGCACGGTTCATCGCGCTGCGTTCGGCCGATCAGCACAGCCAGAGCGAGACGGACGTGATCGATATCGACGGCACGCTGATCGCCTGGCTGCACGCGCGCGGGGCCGACGTGGTGGCGCTGCGGCCCGACCGTTTCATCGCGGCAGCGAGCGGGAACCTCGCCGTGCCGGGCTGAACCCGGCCGGCGCCGGACACGGCATCCCGTCGAAACCATCACCTGCCCCCGCAGGGGGCGGAAACAGGAAAGCTTTCCTGCGCCGCAATGCGCTTGGGAATCTGAACTTCACTTTCAGGAGGAAACACCAAATGTCCAAATTTTCCGACCGCTACGATCCCGGTCCGCAGATCGCGCAATGCGGGGCGATCAACCTCGGCACGACCGATCTTGAAAAGTCGCTGTTCTTCTTCCGCGATACGCTGGGCATGGAAGAGGTCGAGCGTCGCGGCAACGAGGTCTATCTGCGCTGCTATCAGGAACTCGGCCATCATTCGCTCGTGCTGACACAGCAGGACGAGGCGATGGTCAACTCCTACAGCTTCCGGGTGAAGCGCCCTCAGGATGTGGAGCTTTTCCATGAGGAGCTGAAACGGCAGGAGATCGAGGTGCTCGAGCTGGCCGCAGGCTCCGTTGCTGGCCGGGGCACGGCAATCCGCTTCCTTCTGCCGGGCGGCGATCACCCGTTCGAATTGTATCACGACATCGACAAACCGATGGCGCCCGAGGCGTTGCGCTCGCGCCTGCTTTCAAACAGTTCCAAACGCCGTGGTCTGGCCACGCGTCGGATCGATCACTTCAACATCCAGACCTCGCCCGAGACGATCAATCAGGCCGAGCAATGGGTGCGTGACACGCTGGGCTTCAAGCGCCGTGAATTCGCGCATATCCCCGAACATCCCGATACGATCCTGGCGTCCTGGATGTCGGTGACGCCGCAGGTCCACGACCTTGCCATTGTCGCGAACCCCGAAGGGAAGAAGGCGCAATGTCATCATGTCGCCTTCAACATGCAGGACTTCTCGGACGTGTTGAGCGCGGCCGACACGCTGAAAGATCTCGACGTGACCTTCGACGTGGGGCCGGGCAAGCACGGCATCGGTCAGGCGATGTATCTCTACGTGTTCGATCCGGGCTCGGGCCACCGCGTGGAGCTGTATGCCGGCGGCTATCTGATCTTCGACCCCGATTGGGAAGCGATCGAATGGAAGCGTGAAACCTTCCCCGACGGGCTGACCTATTACGGTGACACGATCGACCCGTTCCCGCCCAGCATCTCTGCGGTCACCACCAATTCGGCGGGCCTGATTCTCAAGTGAGCCGGAACGGCCGGGACGCCCCGGCCGTCCCCCTCTGCTCACCCGACAGGTTCTCATTGAAGGAAAACAGGATGTCATCCGAAGAGCTGATTGCCGCGCTCGCAGCCGAATTGAGACAAGCAGAAGAGACCCGCCGGCCGATCGCTCCGATCCGATCGCGCATGCCCGATGACGAGGGCGCAACCGCCTATGCCGTGCAGCGTGCGAATGTGGCGCATTGGCAGGCGCGGGGGCGCCGTGTTGTCGGTCGCAAGATCGGGCTGACAGCGAAGCCTGTGCAGGCGCAGCTTGGCGTCGATCAGCCGGACTTCGGCACGCTCTTCGCCGATATGATTTATGGCGATGACGAGGAGATCCCCGCCGGCCGTCTGCTGCAGCCCAAGGCCGAGGCTGAAGTGGCGCTGGTGCTCAAGCGCGATCTGCCCGCCGCGGATGTGACGTTGACCGAACTCATTCAGGCCGTCGATTTCGCGCTGCCAGCGATCGAGGTGGTGGGCTCGCGCATCGCCGGTTGGGACATCCGTTTCAACGACACGGTGGCTGACAACGCCTCTTCCGGCCTCGTCGTGCTCGGCGCTGTGCCGGTGCCCCTGGCCGGGCTCGACCTGAAGCTTCTGCCGATGGTCATGACGCGCGACGGCGCGATCGTCTCGACCGGATCGGGCGCGGCCTGTCTGGGCCATCCGCTCAATGCCGCGCTTTGGCTTGCACGCAAGATGGCGGGTTTCAAAACCCCGCTGAAGGCGGGGGATCTGATCCTGACGGGCGCGCTCGGGCCTATGGCGCCAGTGATGCCCGGCGCGCGGTTCGAAGCGAAAATCGAGGGGCTGGGCATCGTGCGCGCCACCTTCGGGCCCGAAGCCTAGGGCCGCAAAAAGGGAGTCCGGCGGCGCCACGCCGCCGACCCGGGAAACCAGCGAAAGGACCAAACAAGATGGAAAAGGTCAAATGCGCGATCATCGGTTCGGGCAATATCGGCTCGGACCTGATGATCAAGGTGATGCGCAACGCGAAGAACATCGAGATGGGTGCCATGGTCGGGATCGACCCCGCCTCGGACGGGCTGGCGCGGGCCAGGCGGATGGGTGTCGCCACCACCGCCGAAGGTATCGAAGGGCTCCTGAAACTGCCCGAGTACAATGATATCCAAGTGGTTTTCGACGCGACGTCGGCCAAGGCGCATCTGCATAACAACGAACTTCTGCAGCGCGACGGCAAGAAGGTGATTGACCTGACCCCCGCCGCCATCGGCCCGTTCACAATTCCCGCGATCAACGGGGATGCCAATATCGACGAGCCGAACGTGAACATGGTGACCTGCGGCGGGCAGGCGACGATTCCGATGGTCCATGCCGTCGCAAGGGTTTCGAAACGCACGATCTATGGCGAGATCGTAGCCTCGATCTCGTCGAAATCCGCCGGCCCCGGCACCCGTGCCAATATCGACGAATTCACCGAGACCACCTCCAGGGCGATCGAGCTTCTGGGCGGGGCCGAGCGCGGCAAGGCGATCATCATCCTCAACCCGGCCGAGCCGCCGCTGATCATGCGCGATACAGTGTTCGTGCTCTCGCAGGGAGGTGAACCCGCAGCTATCGAGCGCTCGATAGCCGAGATGGTGAAAACGGTGCAGGCCTATGTTCCGGGCTACCGGCTCAAGCAAAAGGTGCAGTTCGAGGTGATCGGCGACAATGCGCCGGTGCGCATTCCCGGCATCGGCCCGATGAGCGGGCTCAAGACAACGATCTTCCTCGAGGTCGAGGGCGCCGCACACTACCTGCCGGCCTATGCCGGCAATCTCGACATCATGACCTCCGCCGCGTTGGTCAGCGCCGATCACTGGGCGGCGAAACTTCTGGAAAAGGAGGCTACGCAATGACCCGCCCGAACCCCAACAAGCTTTATGTGCAGGATGTGACGCTGCGCGACGGCATGCACGCCGTGCGTCATCAATACAGCCTCGAGGATGTGCGCAGGATTGCCGCGGCGCTTGACGCCGCCAAGGTCGATGCCATCGAAATCACCCATGGCGACGGGCTCGCCGGATCGACGTTCAACTACGGTTTCGGCGCATGCGACGATGCCGAATGGATCGCGGCCGTGGCCGAGGTCTGCACTCAAGCGGTGGTCACCGTTCTGCTTCTGCCGGGTATCGGTACGTTGCATGAACTGAACGAGGCCCATCAGGCGGGCGCGCGGTCGGTACGCGTGGCCACCCACTGCACCGAGGCCGATGTCTCTCGCCAGCACATCGAGTCGGCGCGCGCCCTTGGCATGGATACCGTGGGGTTCCTGATGATGGCGCACATGGCCGATCCCGCGAAGCTTCTGGAACAGGCCAGGTTGATGGAGAGCTTCGGCGCCGAATGCGTCTATGTTACCGACTCGGCAGGTGCGCTGCTGCCCAGGCAATACGCCGAGCGGGTGAAGATACTCCGCGATGGGCTCAGGCCCGAGACCGAGATCGGCGTGCATACCCACCACAACCTTTCGCTCGGCGTTGCCAATGCGGTGGCGGGGATCGAGGAGGGTGCGGTGCGCGTCGACGCGTCGCTGACCGGGATGGGGGCGGGCGCAGGCAATGCGCCGCTTGAAGTGCTGATCGCCGTGCTTGACCGGATGGGGATTGAAACCGGCTGTGACCTCTATCGGCTGATGGATGCGGCCGATGACCTCGTGCGCCCTCTGCAAGACCGCCCCGTCCGTGTCGATCGCGAGAGCCTCTCGCTCGGATATGCAGGCGTCTATTCGAGCTTCCTGCGCCATGCCGAAAGCGCTTCGAAGCTTTACGGCGTGGACACCCGGGAAATCCTGATCGAGCTGGGCAAGCGGCGCATGATCGGCGGTCAGGAGGATATGATCGTCGATGTCGCGCTTGACCTGGTCGATACCAAGGCGCGCGAGAGTGCTGGCCACTAGGCACCCGCCCACGAAATCAGCGCCTTGTGGCAACCCTGCAGAGGAGATCCGCGCCGATGCACAATGACTGATCCCGGGCGAAAAAGACGGGCTGTTTTCTGGGGAGGAACAATGGCCAACCGCAATTGCAAGCGCGCCAGCCGGGCGCGCATCTCCGGCCCCCTGGTCGGTGTGCCCGGCAGGTCGGCCCTGGGCATCGGGTGGAAATCCCGCCCGGGGTTCAAGGGCGCGACTTGGGCAATTCGGGAAACTGATCGCCGGGTCAAACCTGGCGTCTGATGAATACGAACAAGGTGGCGCAAAGGTCACGGGCTGGCCCGCCGGAAACGGCGACACGACCGTGTTTCGACACGTTGGCCCAACCGCGAAGAATGACCGACCCGCCATCGAGATGTTTTACAGAGGAGGAGAAAACTATGAAATCAAATCAACGATGGTCTCTGCCTTTCGTCGTGGGCTTGTCGCTCGCGGTGCAAAGCGCTGACGCCCGCGAGCCAGGCGTTCCGACGTCGGTCCCGCCTGGCAACACGATAGGGGCTGCCGTCGGCGCAAGCTTCCCCCCGGGGTTTTATTTCAGCAGCCGCTCCGGCTATTGGGACGCGGAGCTGAAAGATGGCTCCGGAGACTTCGGCGGTCAGACCAACACATTGACGGATACCGCCGCGCAATTCCTGTGGGCGCCCGGCACGACCCTGTGGGGCGGTGACTATAAGGCGTTCGTGACGATCCCCCTGCTGAACAACGAACAGGATCGCACATCCCCCTTTCCTCCGCCCTTGCAGGGTTCGTCCAGCAAGCTTTCTCTGGGCAATATCGAAATCTCACCGGTCAGCCTTTCGTGGCAACTTGAACCGGGAGTCTTTGTCAGTGCGGGGATCAACGTGTATGCGCCGACAGGCGATTTTGATCCAAACGCTCCCATCAGCAGCGGTGGTGATTTTTGGGCGTTCGCGCCCTCGCTGGGCTTTAGCTATCTGCGAAACGGCTGGAATACATCCATCTTCACGAGCTACTTCACCAACACTGAAAGTAGCTCCACGGACTACAAGTCCGGCGATGAAGTCCTCGTGAATGTATCTGCGCTGAAGGATTTCGGAGGTTGGAGCTTGGGGCCCGTCGGCTACTATCGAAAACAGATCACGGATGATGAAAACAACGGATCCTACTACGGCGGAACGACCCTGGAAAAAGCAGAGCAGGCGGCCTTGGGCATCGGGTTCTCCACCCGCTTGAGCAAGGTTGAGACCAATATAAATCTGACACGTGATTTCCACGTCAGAAACACGGTTGGGGGGGCCAAGCTTTGGGTTAACTTTTCGATGCCGATTGGCGGAAAGCCGTAGCAAACAGGGCGGGCCGGCCACTTCCATCGCCGGCCCGCCAGAAGTCGGGACGAGGTTCATTCGCCAATAGCGGCGTTCATTGCGATCTTCACGTTCTCAAGGCAGGTCCGCCCTCTCTGCCGCGATCGGAAGCATCGCGGCCACATGCATCGTCTCCATGACGAACTTCGATACGATACTCTTGCATGGCAGGGTTTCGGACAGATCGCGATAGAGCCTGTTGAAACAGCCCATGTCGGGCGCGATGATCCGCAGAAGATAGTCGGTTTCGCCGGCCATTCTGAACACCTCCATGATCTCGGGCATCTTTTGAACCGTCGCCAGAAAGCGATCGCGCCAGTCGGCAGTGTGGTCGAGTGCGGTGATCTCGATGAACGCGCACAGGCTGAGGCCGACGCGCGCGGGATCGACGATCGCCGTTCGCCTGAGGATGACGCCCGCGTCTTCAAGTTTGCGGATGCGCTTCCAGCATGGGGTCGCCGACAACCCGACCCGGTGCGCCAGCTCTGCCACGGGCGTCGTTGCGTCGCGCTGCAGTTCTGCCAGTATTTTTCGGTCGATCCGGTCCATGGTGTTCCCTTACGCTCTGCGCCGGGTCAGACGCTGATGAACGCGCGCACGAAATCCGTTGCTGGCCTTGCACTGATGTCGGTCGGCTTGCCGATCTGCTCGATCCGGCCCATCGACATGACGACGACCAGATCGGCCAGTTCCATCGCCTCTTCCTGATCATGCGTCACGAAAACCGTGGTCAGGCCGGTCTGGTCGTGAATGTCGCGAAGCCCCTGACGCAGTTCCTTGCGCACCCGTGCATCCAGAGCGCCGAAGGGTTCGTCCAGCAGCAGCATCCGCGGTTCGATGGCGAGCGCGCGCGCCAGTGCCACACGCTGCCGCTGGCCGCCGGATAGCTGGGCGGGATAGCGTTTGGCGATGTCGGGCAACTGTATCAGTTCCAGCAGCTTGTGGACGCGGCGCTCGATCTCGGCATTCGTCGGGCGGGATTTGCGGGCGCGGGCGCGCAGGCCGTAGGCGATGTTCTCGAACACGGTCATATGCCGGAAAAGCGCGTAGTGCTGGAACACGAAACCGGCGCGCCGTTCCTGCACCGAAAGCCCCGTGGCATCAAAGCCATCGAATAGAACCCGGCCCGAGGTTGGAAACTCCAGGCCGCCGAGGATGCGCAGCAGCGTGGTCTTGCCAGACCCCGACGGGCCGAGAAGCGCAACCAGCGCGCCTGACGGGATCGTCAGGCTGACGGGGTGCAGGGCGGTCGTGGCGCCGAACGTCTTGGCGATATCGTCGATTTCAATATGCATCTCGGCCTCCTTCAATGGCGGGATGAGGCGGCGAGCTGGTCGGCGAAGCGCCATTCCAGTGCCGATTTCAGGGTGAGGGTGACAAGGGCAAGCAGAGCCAGCAGGGTGGCCATCGTGAAAGCCGCCACAGAAAGGTATTCGTTGTAGAGCATCTCGATCATCAGGGGCATCGTGCTGGTCTGCCCGCGGATCTTGCCGGACACGACGGCGACGGCGCCGAACTCTCCCATCGCGCGGGCATTGCACAGCAGTACGCCATACAAGAGCGCCCAGCGGATGTTCGGGACGGTCACGGTGAAAAAGATGCGCCAGCCCGAGGCGCCCAAGGTCAGGGCCGCTTCCTCCTCGGCGCGGCCCTGTTCCGTCATCACCGGGATCAGTTCGCGCGCCACGAACGGAAAGGTGATGAACATCGTGGCCACAACGACACCGGGCACGGCAAAGATCACCGGATGACCGGCGGCGACGAGCCAGCCCCCGATGGCCGAATTGGCGCCGAACAACAGCACGAAGCACAATCCCGCCACGACCGGCGAGACGGAAAACGGCAGGTCGATCAGCGTGATCATGAACGCCTTGCCGCGCCAGTCGAACTTGGTGATCGCCCATGCCGCCGCGATGCCGAACGCGGCATTGAGCGGCACGGATATGGCGGCGACGGTCAGGGTCAGCCTGATGGCCGATTGCGCGTCGGGGTCGGTCAGGCTTTGCAGCGCGAAGGCCAGCCCGCGTTTGCCTGCTTCGGCAAAGACCGCGATCAGGGGGGCGAACAGCAGCACCGTCAACAGGGCGATGACCAGCCCGATCAGGATGCGCCGCATCCAGTCGGGTTCGGTTGTCGCCGGGCGGAAGGTTGCAAGGGTGGGATGTGTCATCGGGTTTTCCTCATGCGGCACCCATGCGGCGGCGGCTCCAGACCTGTATGAGGTTGATCGCCAGCAGCATGAGAAATGAAATGGCCAGCATCGCCAATGCGATGGCGACAGCGCCGTTGTAGTCGAACTCTTCCAGCCGGATCACGATCAGCAGGGGCGCGATTTCCGTCTGCAGCGGCAGGTTGCCCGCGATGAAGATGACCGATCCGTATTCCCCGACCGACCGGGCCAGGGCGAGCGCGAGGCCGGTGAGCAGGGCGGGCGTCAGCATCGGCAGGATCACCTTGCGCAACGTGCGCATTCGGCTTGCCCCCAGCGTGGCCGAGGCTTCTTCGATCTCGCGGTCGATCTCCTCGATGACCGGCTGGACGGTGCGCACCACGAAAGGCAGGCCCACGAAGATCAGCGCGATCCAGATGCCAAGCTCGGTATAGGCGACGCGCAGCCCGAAGGTATTCATGAGGATTGCCCCGAAGGCGCCGTTGGGCGCGTAGATGGCCGTCAGTGCGATGCCTGCCACGGCCGTGGGCAGGGCAAAGGGCAGGTCGATGGCGGCGTCGATGATGCGCTTGCCCCAGAAGTGATAGCGCACCAGCACCCACGCCAGAATCAGACCAAACACGAGGTTGAACAGGGCCGCGATCAACGAGGCGCGAAACGATAGCGCGAGCGCGGCCCTAACCCGTTCGGTGTTGACGATATGCCAGATCTCTCCAAGCCCGATATGAGCCCCGCGCAGCAACAGCGTGCCGATGGGCATCAGCACGATCAGCGACAGCATGAGCACCATCACCCCGAACGACAGCCCCCACCCGGGCATGGGTGAGGGCGATCTGAATGCAAGCGCGCGCATCACTTCGCCCCGTAGATCTGGTCGAAGAAGCCGCCATCGCCGAAGTGTTCCGGCTGGACCTTGGCCCATCCCCCGAAATGGCCGATGTCGACCAGTTCAAGCTTGGGGAAGCGGGCCAGATCGTCAGGGTTGGCCGCCGAAGTGTCCCAGGCGCGATAGAAATTCTCGAACGCGATGGCCTGACCTTCGGGGCTGTAGAGATATTCCAGATAGGCGGTGGCCAGCGCGCGCTGTTCGTCGGTCCTGATGTTGCCCTCGACCAGTGCCACCGGCGGTTCGGCCCGCACCGAGATCGAAGGCACCACGATGTCGAACTGATCCTCGCCCCGTTCAGCAAGGGCCAGATAGGCTTCGTTTTCCCAGGCGAGCAGCACATCGCCGATGCCGCGCTGTGTGAATGTGGTGGTCGAACCGCGCGCCCCGCTGTCCAGCACCGGCACGTGTTCGTAAAGCGCCTTCACGAAGGCCTGCGGGTCCTGACCGCTCTGTTCAGCCCACGCCCAGGCGGCCAGATAGTTCCACCGCGCGCCGCCGGAGGTTTTGGGGTTTGGCGTGATGACCTCGATGTCATCAGCGATCAGGTCGCCCCAGTCCTTGATGCCCTTCGGGTTTCCCTCGCGCACCAGAAACACGATGGTGGAGGTGTAGGGCGATGAGTTGTGCGGCAGCATGGTCTGCCAGTTCTGCGGGATCTTGCCGCTGCGCTCGGCGATGGCGTTGATGTCAGAGGCCAGCGCCAGAGTGACGACCTGCGCGCCGAGCCCGTCGATCACCGCGCGTGCCTGGCTTCCCGAACCGCCGTGGCTGGTCTTGATCTCGGGCGCATCGTTCCCGAGCGCCACCCAATGTGCCGTGAAGGCCTCGTTGAATTCGCGGTAAAGTTCTCGGGTCGGATCGTAGCTGACATTGAGCAGTGTCTGCGCCTGCGCGTTCGTCGGCAGCCCGACGACCATCATCAGCAGCACGCCGGCCGCCCTGAGCCTGTTCCGCACTGGGCGTGCAGGCGGCGGGGCCAGCGTATTTCGCGTGGCGATGGGGGCACCCGCGATTTCGCGTCCGCCCGCCTCGATGACAATTTTTCCATCGCGCCGCGTCCGAAGGTATGGGCCCTGCGCCGTGACGGAGCCTGCAACCCGAACGGTCTGATATCTTTGCATGTGTCTCTCCTCGCACTGATCGCAGCAGGCGTGCCCTGCCGATACGATAATAACGACAGAGTTAATCGTGTTAATCAACGAAATAATCACGTTAAACTTTATCGTGTTTATAGATTATTATTCTCCGGGCATTCCGGACGGCATCAAGAGCCCGACGCCGGCGCCGTCAGATATGTTCGAAAATTTCAGATTTTTAGGGCGTCAGGGCGCGGAAGGTGCGGCAAGCAGCAACTCGTCGGCGACAGCGGGATTCCCGACCATATCTTCCAGAGTCAGCGATTCGATCAGCAGCAGGTACGACCAGAACACCTCGGCGAAAACCTTGCGGATGCGACAGGCCGCTTCGTCTGTGCAATCGTCGCATCGCTGATAGGCCCGCCGGGACAAACAGGGCAACGGCGCGATCGGGCCGTCGATCATCCGAAGCAAATCGCTGAGGGGGATTTCGCGCGGTTCCTTGATCAGGACGTAGCCACCGTTTCGCCCTCGTGTGCTGGCGATATACCCCGCATTGCGGATTTCCAGAAGGATATGTTCCAAAAAGCGTTTGGGCGCTCCTGAACGGCGGGCAATCTCCTCAATCCGCAATGGCGCCCCGTCGCCTGCCTTTTCATCGGCAAGAGCCATGAGTGCCTTGAGCGCATACTTCATCTTTTGCGTAATCATTGTCGAATTCTAGGCAGGGCGGGCGGCAAATTCAATAAATTACGACTGGTGTTGTCGTGTTTTATCCGTTGCGGCACGCGTGCGGCGGGGACCGGGTTCATTTGCGCCACGCAGCAACCGGGCCCGAAGTGCCACGGCAGTGCGCAACACCCGCTGGTCAACGCGCGGCGCGGGATGACCTGATGTAACGATCCGCGAATTTCTCCGCGATCGCCATGACCGCCGCGTGGATCGGCCCCGCCGTGATCGAGGGGATCACCGAAGCGTCAACGATCCACAGATTGTCGAGCCCCCGCATCGCCAGATCGGCATCCACCACCGCCGCGTCATCCTTGCCCATCCGGCAGGTCGCAACCGGGTGATGATGGGTGATCGCCGCGCGTGCGATGAACGCATCGAGCGCGGCGTCCTCCTGCACCTTGGGGCCGGGAAGCACTTCTGCGGCGATCCAGTCGGCCAGCGCCGGGCTGTGCCCGATCTCGCGCGCGCGCCGCAGCGCGACGCGGAACAGCCGCCGGTCATGTTCGGTTTGCAGATAAGCGGGATCGATCATCGGTGGGGCGCCGATTTCGGGTCCGGTGATGTGAAGCTGCCCGCGACTCGTCGGGTTGGTCACGCCGAACAGCAGCGTGAAGCCTTCGCCCGGCGGCGGCGCGGCGAACCCTTCGGCAGCGGTTGGCGCAACGACACAGCCGACCACGATCTCGGGCCTTCCGGTGATGCGCGCGGGGTCGGCCGCCTGATAGCTGAGCGATTCCGAGATCTGCAACCGGGAGGGGGCCACGGGTTTGCGGGCGCGATAGAGATTGCCCGCGCCCAGCAGGTGATCCTGCAGGTTGCGGCCGATTTCGGGGCGTTTAAACCGGCAGGGAACGCCCGCGGCGCGCAGCAGCTCCGGGTCGCCCAGGCCCGAGCGCATCAGCAAAAGCGGGCTGCCTATCGTGCCGAGCGACAGGATGACCCGCCCGGCCTCCAGCAACAGCGATGCGCCCGCGCGCGTGACTTCGGCGCCGGCAACGCGGCGGCCTTCGATACGCAGGCGGTGCACCTGCGCCCCGTCCAACACGGTCAGGTTCGGCCGGGCCAGCACCTCGGGGGTCAGCCATGCGTCGGCCACGCTCACCCGCTTGCCATCACGGATCATCAGCGCATTGGGCGCCGTGCCGATCAGCTCGCGCCCGCAATGGTCGCGCAAGCGCGGCATCCCAAGCGCGCCCCAGCCGCGCATGAAATCGCGCACCAGCGGATGGGTCTGCTCATCCGGCAGCAGGATCGGCATCGGCCCGCTGCCGCCATGCAGATCATCCGCGCCGCTCGACCAGGCCTCGGTCGCCCTGAAATGCGGTAACAGCGCGTCATAGCTCCAGCCGGCCGAGCCTGACGCGGCGACCCAGTCGTCGTAATCCGCCGGGTGGCCGCGAACGTGGAACATCGCGTGCAGGTTGCTCGATCCGCCAAGCGCCTTGCCCCGCGCCCAGTGATGGATGCGCCCCGCAGTGCCGGGCTGCGGCGTGGTGGTGAAATCCCAGTCATAGGCCCGGCCCTGAAGAAACGGCCACATCTCGGGGCGCGCGATATCGGGGTCTGTCGCTTTGGTGCCCGCCTCGACCAAGGTCACATGGCAGGCCGGATCGGCGCTGAGCCGCGCGGCCAGAATGCAGCCGGCGGAACCGGCGCCCAGAACGAGGATATCGGTCAGCCTGCCACCGTCACGCCGCATCGTTCGGGCGTTGGCCAAGCCTTCCGGTCAGCTTGCGCTGGGTGCGGTCAAGGTGGTCATACATGGCGGCTTCGGCGCGGTCGGGATCGCGCGCGGCAATCGCCTCGGCGATATTACGGTGCTCGGTGTCGCGGATCCGCACCCGCTCTTCGGTGGTGCGGCTGTCGGTATCGCTGTCGGTAAACCGCAGCCGCGCGTCGTTCTGCACCCGGTGCAACAGGATATGCAGCTCCGACGCGAGGCTGTTGCGCGAGCCGGCGGCGACGGCGCGGTGAAACTCCTGATCGGCCTGGCTCGGGCTTTGGCCCGCGGGGGATTGCGCTGTCTGCAGGATCCGCGCGATTTCGTCGGGAGAGGCCCGCAACGCGGCAAGGCGCGCCAGCGCGGGCTCGATCATCATCCGCATCTCCATCACCTCGATCGGGTTGGTGGACTGCACGAGACGGGCGCTGGAGCTCGCCTTTTCCGACGCTGCGCGCCGCCCGCTTTTCGCCGGATCCAGCTCGCCCGAGGCGCGCAAGACCTTCAGCGCCTTGCGCAGCGTATGACGCGAGACATCAAGCCGCTCGGACAGGGTGCGCTCGGGCGGCAGCTGGGCGTTTTGGGCCAACTGCTCGCGCAGATGCGCCAGCAAGCCGTCATGCATGTCATCCGGCCCACGATCCGCCCGGGGGCCGGAAGTCTCGTCTTCGTCGGTCATACGTCACTCGCCTCCTGCCGGGGTCTGGGCGAAAATTGCCCGACCCGGTCTCCTCCCGCGCCTGTACCTGAAGCCGCTGCACAACAGTCAGGGCGCGTTGCCTGTTGCCGATCCTGCGAGATACACAAGGCTGATGCAACCAAAAAATGGAAAATGGTAAGAGATTGGTTGCGGTTGCGGTTGGCCTATGGTTGACTTTGCCGAAACGCCGGCGGTGCGGTTGCGCCCGGTCATTCCCACGCACAGGACAGGGCAGATGAAAGACACTCGCGCAACCGCCGGCACCCCTACTCTTTTCACCCTGACGACCGGCCCGGTGAACTGCTACCCCGAGGTGCTCTCGGCGATCGGCCAGCCGGTGCTCTACGACTACGACCCGGCCTTCCTCGCGCAGTATGAAACGGTCGTTCTGAAGTTGCAAACGGCCCTGGGCGTCTCCACCATTCCCGTGATCTTGCAGGGCGAACCGGTGCTGGGGCTGGAGGCCGCCGCCCATTCGCTGATTGCCCCCGGCGACACGGTGCTGAACCTCGTCTCGGGGGTTTACGGAGCGGGATATGGTGAATGGCTGCGGCCGCGCGCGCAGGCCTTCCACGAAATCCGGGTGCCATACGACGATGTCATAGACCCGGCGGCCGTCGCGGCCTTTCTGGGCGCGCATCCGGAAACCGCCGTGGTTGCCGTTTGCCACCATGACACGCCGTCGGGCACGATCAACCCGATCGCGGAAATTGGTCGGGTGGTGCGTGATCACGGCGCGCTTTTCGTGGTCGACTCAGTGTCCGCGTGGGCGGGAATGGCGATCGACATCGAGGCGGCGGGTGCCGATCTGCTGGTGACGGGCCCGAACAAATGCCTTGGCTGCCCACCCGCGCTGTCGATACTGGCGGTGTCTGACAGGGCCTGGGCGAAGATGGAGGCCAACCTCGCCGTACCGCGCGGATCGATCCTGTCGATCCTTGACTGGAAAGAGGCCTGGCGGGCCGAGAACCCGTTTCCTTTCACACCTTCGGTGGCCGAGATCAACGCGCTGAATGCCGCGCTGGATCTGTATCTGGCAGAGGGCCCGGCGGCGGTTTGGGCGCGCCATGCACGCACAGCAGAGGCCACGCGCGCCGGGGTGAAGGCGATGGGCCTGGCGCTTTGGGCGGCGCGCGAAGAGATCGCATCGCCGACCTGCACGGCGGTGAAACTGCCCGAGGGCGTGGATGAGACCGCGCTGCGCGACCGGATGAAGCGTGATTACGGTGTGGTCATTTCCTCGGGCCGTGCCGAGACCTTCAATCGCCTGGTGCGCATCGGGCACATGGGGCCGACGGCGCATCCGATCTACGCGGTGATCGCGCTGACCGCGCTTGGCGGGGCGCTGGCGGGGCTGACAGGGCGAAACATCGACATCGGCGCGGGCATCGCGGCGGCCGAAGCGGTGATGCGGGGCTGAGGCCCCGGTATCCCAGAGCCGCATCGAGAAGGCGGCCTTTCGCCTGAACGGGCGGCAGCACGGATCAGGGCTGCACGATCTTGCCCTCTCTGGTCATCGCCACACCATCAAGCGAGAGCGAACAGCCCCGCAGCGGGATGTCGAGGTGGCAGGGCGTGTCGCGCGCGCCGCCGGCCTCGGTGTTGGGGCCGGTCGAAAACAGGAAATTTCCCTCAAAGCATCGGCTGTCCATGCTCAGCGCCGCTTCGCGGTCATACAGGCCCAGCGTTGTCCAGCTTGCGCGGTTTTCCAGGCCCCAGCCGACATGCGCCATGTAATAGGCGTCGGGGTCGTCGAAGGTTTCCATGAAGCTGCGGATATACTCGGCGCTGACCCCGCCCTCGATTTTCGTCACGATGCCCTTTTCGACGGTCAGAAACACCTTCTCGGTCGCGTAGCGTTTGAACGGCAACAGTATGTCGCCCTCATCGATCACGATCAGGCCTTCGGCGCTGCCCTCGTCGGGCCAGCGCGCGATCATGCAGCTTGGCCAATGGTCCCAGCGCCCCGGCACGTCGGCCAGCCCGTATTGCTGAAGCACCGGGTATTGGCCGAGCTTGCAGCGAAAATCCGTTCCGGCCCTCGAGGTCACGACCATCTCGCGCGCGGGCTCCATGAACCTGTTGGCGGCAATGACCTTGGCCTTCGCTTCGGGCGTCGGGATCATCCGCAGCATGGTTTCGGGCGGCTCGACCGCCAGCAGCATCCGTGTGCCGCCTTTCAGGATCTGCTCCTGCTCGGGCGAGAACAGCAACTGCATCGTGTCGATC
The DNA here is from genome assembly GCF_001305615.1 of Actibacterium sp. EMB200-NS6. Taxonomy (GTDB): domain Bacteria; phylum Pseudomonadota; class Alphaproteobacteria; order Rhodobacterales; family Rhodobacteraceae; genus Actibacterium_A; species Actibacterium_A naphthalenivorans. Next base: position 3,312,260 of record NZ_CP010869.1, on the reverse strand, counting down.
ACCAGATCGGCGGCCTTCAGCCCGGCCAGCGCCGCCGTGTTGAAGGCCAGTGGCGTTTTCCCGACATAGCCCGATTTGTCCCGGCTCAATGCCTTCTCGCCGTTGATCGCGGGCAAATTGATCATTGTCAGTATGCCGCCCAGAAGCGTGACCCCGATGCGCGCGCAGTTCACGATTTGCGGGTTGCTGTCGTCCGAGGTCAGGATCGCCACCTGTTCGCCAGGCCGCAGGTTGCATTGCTCAAGGACTTTCTTCCATGCGATGACGAGGTCGGCGTCGCTGATCGGCATTGGTTCGCTCCTGTCTGAGGTCGGTTACTGGCGGGCCCCAAGGTGATGAAAGCCGCGGTTGAAATGCAAAAGCGGCGCGCGGTCGGGATTGACCGAAATCTCTTCGACGCGCCCGATGAAGATACTGTGGCTGCCGATGCCGGTGGTCTGCACCAGGGTGCAGGCGATACTGGCCTGCGCATCCGCATAGGCCGGCGCGCCGGTGCGGGTTTCGATCCATTCGAACCCGTCAAACTGCGCCGCGCCGGCCTTGCCTGTCATCCCGGCGAAACTGGCCGCCAGATCGGTGGCCGCCTCGCACAGGATATTGACGCAGAAATGCCCGGCCTCTGCGATGGCCTCATGCGTCTGGCCATGGCGATTGATGCAGGCCAGCACAGTCGGCGGCTCCATCGTGACCGAGGTGAAGGCGGTGGCGGTAATGCCGCGCCGCGCCGTGCCCCGGCCGGCGGTGATCACGGTCACCCCCGAAGCATAGTGGCGCATCGCCGTCTTCAGGCCCTCGGCGGCGTCGGAGCGCGGAAAAAGCATCGGCATTGTCATGATCCGCTCCGGGTGTCGGCAGGCGCGGCCCGACGCCAGATGGGCAGGCGCAACAGGCGATCCACGATGAAAGGGCCGAACAGCACCACCGCGAACATCCGCACCGTCTGAAAGGCCAGCACGGCGGCAACATTCGCCTTGGTCGAAATGGCGACGAGGGCGACGGTTTCGATGCTTCCGGGCGCCGTGGCAAGGAAGGCCGTCTTCAGGTCAAGGCCCGAAACCGCCATCAGAAACAGGCCGAAGCAGCCGCTGACGCCGATCAGCACCGCAGTCGAAAGCAGCACCGCCGGGATCAGCCGCAGCACATGGCCCAGCACGCTGGGGGTGAACTTCAGCCCGACCTCGAGCCCGATCACCCCGAAGGTGATGATGATGATCGGTTGGGGCAGGGCCAGATGCATCCAGCCGCTGGCCTCGATCACCGCGCTCACGATCATCGGAACAAGCATCCCCGCCGCGGGCAGGGCCCGCAGCCGCGTGGCGAAAAGCGCGCTGGCGGCGATGGCGATGGCAATGGCGGCGGACAGGGGCGTGGCGGGGCGCGCCAGCGCGGCGGTATCGGCGGCGGTGGGCAGGAAGTTCGCCAGCACCGCAACCGAAACGATCACCGAGGCGAGGCGGACATATTGCATCAGCGCCACGATGCGGGCGTCCGCGCCGCGCTCTGTCGCGATGACGACCATCGCGCCGGACATGCCGGGCAGGCTGCCATAAACCGCGACATCCTCGGCGATGCCGGTCAGCCGGTTCATCGCCCAGCCGATCGCGAAGGCGGCGCAAAGGGTCAGTGCGGTCATCAACAGCAGCAGCGGCCAGTCCTGGATCAGATCGACAAGGATCGCGGGCGACATCGAAGAGGCGATGAACACCCCCGCCGCACCCTGCGCCAGCAGATACGCGGGGCGCGGCACCCGCAGCGGGCTGCCGCTGGCACCAAACACGATGCCTGCGGCCAGCGCCCCCAGCAAGGGCGCCGCCGGAAAGCGGATCAGGCCGAGAAGCGCCGCCAGCAACGCGGCACAGGCCAGAAGCACGGCCCATTGTCGCGCGCCGCGATAGCCATCCGTGCGCATAAGGTGCAAGCGGATCGGTGCGGTCACGGCGCGGCCCCCGGTGCATCCAGCCGCGCCTCGATCCAAGCGGCGGCGGCCAGCGTGCGGGCATCTTCGCCCACCCGCCCGATCACCTGCACCCCGACCGGCAAGCCGCCTGACAGGATCGCGGGCAGGCTCAGCGCGGGCATGTGCAAAACGGTCCAGGGCGTATTGAAAACCGGCGCGCCGGTCGCGCCCAGCCCCTCGGGCGCGGGGCCCGGCGCGGCGGGGGCAAGCAGCACATCGACATCGGCCATCGCATCGGCCAGCGCGGCCCGGATCCGGGGCAAAGCGGCGCGGGCGGCGTCATAGGCGGGGGCGTCGATCTGGGCCTTTTCGGCCAGAAACGCGCGCGTGACCGGGGTCAGCCGATCCCACAGAACCGTACGCTCGTGCGCCAGCGCCCGGGTAACCTCCCAGCCCATGATCGCGGCGTGAATATCATGCGTCGCGATGAAATCGGCGGGCGGGTCGATATCGACAACGCGGCCGCCCGCCGCCTTGATCCGCGCCACCGCATGCTCGAGCGCGGAGAGCGTGCCGGGCTCTGCGGCCTCGAACGGCGGCGTGCGGAACAGGCCGACTCGGGGGGGCGTGCCCGGCACCCCGTTCAACGCAAGCCCCGGCCGTCCGGCCAGAACCGACGCAATCAGCGCCGCGTCGCGCACCGAACGGGTGATGAGGCCCAGCGTATCCAGCGAATGCGCCAGCACCTTGATCTCAGCGGGCTCCAGCAGGCCGAAGCTCGGCTTGTACCCCACCACCCCGCAATAAGACGCCGGGCGGATGATCGAGCCTGCGGTCTGCGTGCCAAACCCCATCAGCGCCATGCCCGAAGCGACCGCCGCGCAAGACCCGCTGGAGGACCCGCCGGGGGTATGCGCGGTGTTCCAGGGGTTGCGCGTTTTGCCAGGGCTGGCCATGGCGAATTCGGTCGAGACGGTCTTGCCAAGGATCAGCGCACCCGCCTGTTTGCATTGCGTCACGCAGGGCGCGTCCCAGGCCGGGCGGGTGCCCGCATAGGCCGCCGTGCCATAGCCCGTGGGCATGTCGCAAGTGTCGATCACATCCTTCACCCCCACCGGCAACGCGGCCAGCGGCCCGGCGGCGCCGGCGGAATCCAGCGCGGCGGCGCGGCTCAGCACCAGCCCGGGGTCGAGGAATTCAAAGGCGCCGATCCCGGCCTCGCGCGCGGCGATGTGGTCAAGATAAGCCTCGGCCACCGCCCGGTGCGACAGGCGGGCGCCGCCAACCGCCGCGATCAGATCGGTCGCATCGAGGGCGAGAATATCGGTCATGCGCGATGCTCCGGAAGGGTGGGGCGCAGATGCGCCCAGGGGGCGGCGCGCTCGATCTGGCCGGCCAGCGCGAACAGCAGGTTGTCGCCGCCCAGAGCCGCGCCGAATTGTACGCCGACCGGCAAGCCTTGGGCGGACAGGCCGAAGGGCAGGCTCATCGCCGGAAAGCCCGAGGCGTTGAACGCGCAGGTGAAAGGGCTGTGCGCCCAGAACCGATCATAAAAGGCATTGAGACCCGGCGTGGTGCTGGCCATCTCGCCGATCTTCGGAGGCAGCTCGGCGCTGGCGGGCGACATCAAAATGTCGAACCGTGCGAAAAAGCGGCCGAGGTCGCGCGCGGTCTGGTGCAGGCGGTTGACGGCGGCAAGGTAGTCCATGCCGCTGAGCCCTATCCCCTCGCGTACCCATTCCTCGTTCACCGGCTCCAGCGCCGCCGCCGGATCGTCAAGCCCCAGCGCCCGGCCGCGCGCCAGTACCGCCGCGGCCACGTTCACGCCCGGAATCACGCGCCAGGCGGTTTTCAGCGCCTGCGCGTCATAGCCCGCATCGGCCACCTCTTCGACCTCATGGCCAAGGTTCTCCATCAGCCGTGCAGCCTCCAGGCACCGCGCGCGGACCTGCGGATCGACGGGCGTGCCAAGCGGAGAGTCCAGCGTAAGCCCGATGCGCAGCGAACCCGGATCGCGCGCGACCGAGGCAAGAAAGCTGCACTCTTGCTCCGGCTGGGCGTAGGGATCGCCTTGATCGGCCCCGGCGGTTGCATCCAGCAGCGCCGCACTGTCGCGCACCGAACGTGTCAGCGCGTGCGGGGTGGACATGCCCGCGATCGCTTCGACCGCGACAGGCCCGAGCGGGTTGCGCATGCGGCTGGGTTTGAAGCCGAACAGCCCGGTGTGCGCGGCGGGCAGGCGCGTTGATCCGGCGCCGTCAGAGCTGTTGGCGAAGGGCACCAGCCCCGCGGCCACCGCCGCCGCCGATCCGCCCGAAGACCCGCCCGGCCCGTGCTCGAGGCTCCATGGGTTGCGCGTGGCGCCGAATTCGCGCGGCTCGGTCGCGAAGCTGAGCGCGAATTCGGGCGTGTTCGATTTGCCCAGCAAGACAAGGCCCGCCCTGCGATAGCGCGCGGCAAGTGTGCCGTCGGCATGATCGACAACCCCGGCAAACAGGCGCGATCCCGTCGACAGTTCCATCCCCCGTACCGCAAACCCGGTGTTCTTGAGCAGGAAGGGCACACCGGTGAACGGCCCGTCGGGCAGACCGGCCTGCAGATCCGCCTCGGCGAGGTCGTAATGCGGATGCACGATGGCGTTCAGCATCGGCTCCAGCGCCGCGATCCGGGCGAGCGCGGTTTCGAAAACCTCGTGTGCGCTGACCTCGCCGGCGCGGATCAGCCCGGCGAGGGCGGTGGCATCCAATGTGTGATATTCGGCCAGCATCATCTCACCTGATCTGGGCAAGGAACGCGTCCTTGTCCCAATAATCGCGCGTGCATCCGATCGCACCATCACGCAGTTGCACGAGATGCAGCCCGTCCAGCGCCACCGCGCGCGGGGCGGGGGCGGGGTCTGCCTCGTTCGGGCGCGGGGTGAAGCTGCCTGTCATCCGGTAGCTGACCGCCAGCCAGTCGGCCGAACGGATCACCGCGCCGGGTTGCCAATGCACATCCGGCAGCATCCGGAAAAACCCCTCCAGCCCCTCGGCCAGCGCGGCATGGCCGGCGCGGGTCTTGGCCATGGCGATTTCCTCGTGGCGGCCGTCAGGAGTATAGAGCGCGGCGGCGGCCTGGGCATCATGCGCATTGTAAGCGGCATAGAACGCTGCCAGAACAGGCGTGTCGGGCATTGCGGGTATCGTCTCGCATCAAGGGGCGGGCGTACCGCTCGGGCGGCGCGCCCGGAGTGATCTGGCTACCAGTCCATTCCGGCGATGGTCTTCACCTGATCGACGAACGCTTCGCGGTTGACCTCTTCGAACAGGCGCGCCCGCAGGCGCGGCGCGGGCGAGGCGTTGACGTTCTCGAACAGTGCGACACGCCCGGCCAAGGCGCCCGAGGTCATATCCCATATGAAGTTCATCAGCAGTTCCTTCTGCATCGCCGTCACGCCGTGACCGGGCAGAAGTTCATTCAGGTAATGGCCGATTTCCGGGTTCTCGAAGGCGTCTTTGCCGAAACGCATCACCAGACCCTGACCGCAGATTTCCTGCAAGATATGGATGATACGCGGATAGTTCTCGATCGAATAGAGCCGCCCGGCCGTCAGCATCGAGACATCCGGCGTCATCACGCCCGAGGCCGTCATGCTGGCCTTGTGCTCGGCGGCATAGATGAAGGCGCGCAGCGTTTGCGCATATTCGATCAGCTCGCCCAGCATCAGTTGCACCGCCGGGATCTTGCCGGTGCCCAGCACGTCCAGCACCAGCTGCCCCGCGCCGACGAACAGTTCCGCCTTTACCGCAAGCCGGGTCAGTACGTGCCAATGCGCGAACACGCAGACCGGCCCGTACCACGACATCCCCGTCGGGTCTCCGAGGTTGAAGATCTTGTCCTTCGGCACGAAAACATCGTCAAAGACGATGAACTGGTCGGCCTCCTCGCCCAGCGACGAAACAGGATGATCGAACTTGCTCGCGCCGGGCTGAGAGACCATCTCGCGCGAGATCATCTTGATCCCGTCGGTATTGATCGGCACGGCCCCCCAGACGCAGGCCTCAGGTGGCGTGGTGGTCAGCCCGCCGAGGTTGGTGAAGAAGATGTCATTCGCCTGCGCGGCGATCGAGCCCACCGTCTTGGCGCCCGACACATAGACGCCGTCCTTGGTCGCCTTTTTCACCCGCAGAAAGGCCATTTCGGCGGCCTTGGGGTTGGAGCGGTCGGTCTGCGGCCCGGCAAGACTTTCCGAGGCGGTCAGGTTGTTGGCGCGGCCAAACGCCATATAGGCTTCGATATTCTCGCCGAAATCGGGGCTGCAGCCCTCGATCATGGATTTCTTTTCTTTGAAAACATCCACATGCGCCATCAGCCCCGCAACGATCGCGGGCGCCAGATCCGGCGGGCGTCCGAAGGTGCCTGCGGTTTTCAGGCTGGTGTATTCGATCATCTTGCGCCGGTCCGTCAACTCCTCGGATGAGCGGGGCACCTGCCAGGCGCGGCTCGCCAGTTCGCCGGTCGTGGGTTCGACATAGGTCGTGGCCTCGGCGAATTCGGGTTTGAACTGATCGTCGAACATCGAGGCGATCAACTCCACCCCCGCCGCCAGCGCGGGCTCGTCGGTGACCTTGTCAAGCTTCCGCCCGCCCAGCCAAAGCTGACGGCCATCATCAAGCGTTGCCTTGAATTCGGCGCCTGTCTTCAGCCGATGGGCCGGGTTCGGCGCATCCGTCGTCTTTTGCTGCATGGTCATGGCGTCATTTGAACCTTCCCTGTCGGTGGGCCGAGGCCCGCTCCGGAACTGCGCGGCGTGGTAAAGGCGGTCCGGTCATGTCATGAGAGCAAACTATGGCCGCCAACCAAATCTTTGCAACCAAAAATAATGGTTGCGTGTGGAAAAGCCATTTTGGCGGAGCGATTCACCGCCTGACGCCTTCGATTTTTGGCATAGAGATTCATATATCGCACTGAAAATAGCAGAATTTTAAAGAATTGGCGCGATATCAGCCCAAAATGAAGGCTTCTTTTGCTTTGCCGGGCTGCTTGATCAATCTCAACCATTAAATCGGTTGAGAGTTGTTGGCGGAAAGGTCGCGGCGGATATGGTCGAGATCAGGGTGGCTGGTTGCAAAGGGCCGACCCCGATTTCTCATGCAGCACCCGGACAGGGGATGCGGTCGCGCCGGCGCGCCGCATCCGCTCCGGGCATGACCGGAGCACAGGCGATGACAAAACCCCTTTCGGGGCATCACGGCAGGGCAGGCGGGCGGCAGGCCCTTCAGGGCGCGCTGCAGGTGATCGGGGCCGCGTCTTTGGCACCGCTGACGCAGGAAAAGCGCAGCGGCGCTTCGGCGGTTCCGGCGGCGCGCGCCAGCGGCATCTCGAAGCGGGTGTCCCAGCTCCGCCCCTCGACGCCGCACCAGATCCGCTCGACCGGCATCTGGTCGCCGATCCGGTTCAGCAAAACCACCGCGCCGCTGGACGGATCGGACCAGAGCGTGGCCGAAAGCGTCACGCCATATGCCGCCGTGCCAAGTGCGAAGGAATACCAGTGCGCAAGCTTCACCTCGCAGCTCAGGGTCAGGTCTCCGGCATTGGTGACCTCGAGGGGGACGGCCACAAGCCCCTCGGTGCCGCGCTTCGGTGATGGCGCGGTCGCCTCGGCATGTGCGGGGGGCAGCGCGGGCGCGCCCAGCAGCGCCAGCGCGGCGAGGGTCAGGACGAAACGTTGGGGAAGGTCGGTCACGGCAGCCTCATCGGAAAGAAGGGGGCCCGTCCGGATATGGGCGGGTCTGCAAGCCCGGTAACGGAAAACCAACCGGGCGGAATGTCAACACGGGAGCAAGACATGACGAAAACTGCAAACAAGCGACTTGCCCGGCTGATCTCCGTCGTGGCGATCTGTGCCGGGCTGGGATTGCCGGTTGCCGCCGAGGAGATCACCTCGATCGCGATCCTGACACCGGAGACCGGCACGGATTTCGGCTGGAACCAGCAGGGCATAGAAGGCGCGAAGGCCGCGGGCGAGGCCGAGGGGGTCGAAGTGATCGTCGCCGAAAACCTCGGCTACGGCGACGTGCGCCCGACGTTGCGCGAACTGGCCGAGGAAAAGCCCGGCCTGATCATCGCCCATGCCGGCGGCTACAACACCGCCGCGCCCGAGATCGGGACGGAAGCCGGTGTGAAAGTGGCCATTGTCGACAGCCCCGACGCGCTCAAGGCGGGCATGGTGGCCGACTACACCGCCTCGGGGCACGAAGGTGCCTATCTCGCGGGTGTGCTGGCGGCGAAGATGACGCGCTCGGGGACCGTGGGTATCGTCACATCGGGCGAGCCGCCGTCGTGGAACGCGCAATCGGCCGCCTTTGCCGAGGGTGTGAAAGCCACCAGGCCCGACGCCGTGATCCGCTACGCGGTGATCGGGCCGGCGGCTTATTCCGACGCGGCAGGCGGCAAGCGAGTGACGGAATCGCTGATCGCGGCAGGGGCCGACATCATCTTCGGTCAGGGCAACGGCTCGTCCTTCGGGATGTTGCAGGCGATCGAAACCACGCCCGCCGGTGATGGCGGCAAGGTGACATTCATCGACGTGATCGGTGACAAGACCCCGATCGACAAAGGCTATCTGCTCAGCTCGGTGCTGTGGAACCTGACCCCTGTCTATCAGGCGATGATCGAGGATATCAAAGCCGACGCCTACGGCAGCCGCAACTATGACATCAACCTCAAGGACGACTCGGTCGCGCTTCTGAAAACCGACCAGATCCCGGATGATATCTGGGATGAGGTGATGGCGGTGCGCGAGCAGATCGTGTCGGGGGAGGTGAAGGTCACTCCGAAATTCGATGCCGATTCCGTGCATGCGCTGGTCAGCGGAAACTGATCCTGACCCATCGGGCGGGTCCCCGCCTTCGGGCCCGCCCATCCTTTCGGAGAGAAACATGCCAGACGGACAAGCGATTCCTTCTGCCGCGCGGCCGATCTCGGGTGGCGCGCCCATCGTCAGGCTCGAAGGCGTGACCAAGCGCTATCCGGGCGTCATCGCGAACGACCGTATCGACATGGAGTTTCATGCCGGCGAGGTGCACGTTCTGCTGGGCGAGAATGGCGCCGGCAAATCGACGCTTGTGTCGATGCTGTCGGGGCTGCAGCAGCCCGACGAAGGGCGCATTCTGATCGACGGCGACGCACGGCCGATCGCGTCGCCCGCCGGGGCGCTGGACATCGGCATCAGCACGGTGTTCCAGCATTCGATGCTGGTGCCCAGCCTGACGCTGGTGGAAAACGCCGTGCTGGGCCGTGCCTGGTGGCGGCGGCCGGATCGCGAGGGCACCGCGGCCCGGATGGCGGCGATGGCGGCGCGGATCGGGGTGAGCCTTGATCCGATGGCGCTGACGGGCGATCTGTCGTTGGGCGAACGCCAGCAGGCAGAGATCGTGCGCGCGCTGATGCGCGGGGCGCGTTTTCTGATCCTCGACGAAGCAACCGCGATGCTGACGCCGCATGACGCGGCGCGGCTGGGCCAACTCATGCGCCGGCTGGCCTCCGAGGGCGTGGCGGTGGTCTTCATCACCCACAAGCTGAACGAAGCGGTCGAATATGGCGATCGTATCTCGGTGCTGCGGCTGGGCAGGAAAGTGGGCGGCATCGCCCCCGAAACGCTGCGGCAAATGGATCCGCAAGCCGCCACCGGCGAAGTGGTGCGACTGATGTTCGGCACCCATGACATGGCGTCTGGGGCGGCCGCGCGGGTCGATCCGGCCACGGTGGACCGCGCGGGCGACCCGGTGCTCGAGGTGCTCGCGCTCTATGCCGGGGCCGCGGCGGTGCCCCTGCACAACATCGAATTCAAGGTCTGGCCGGGCGAGGTTTTCGGCATCGCGGGCATCGATGGCAATGGCCAGAAACAACTGGCCGAGGCGTTGGCGGGCCAGGAGCCGATTTCCGACGGGCGGATCCGGCTGGATGGCGCCTTTGTCGATCGTCTCTCGATCGGCGCGCGCCGTGGCAAGGGGCTGCGCTATATTACCGACGACCGGCTGGGCGAGGGCACGGTGGGCAGCTTTTCGGTCGCCATCAACCTGCTGCTGAAAGAAATCGGCGCGGCGCCATATTGGGTTCAGGGCTTTGAAAAACCTGCGGAGATCACCGAGAATGCCCGCGAAAAGATCCGCGCGTTCGACATCCGCACGCCCTCTGCCGAAACGCCGGTGGGCAAGCTTTCGGGCGGCAATATCCAGAAAGTGCTGCTGGCGCGCGAACTGACCGGCACGGCGCGCGCGGTGATTTTCAACAAACCCACCTACGGGCTGGATCTGGCGAATATCGCCGCAACCCGGCAGCGTATTCGCGATACCGCCGAGGCCGGGGCCGCGGTGGTGCTGATCTCGACCGAGCTTGATGAGCTTCTCGACCTGAGCCACCGCATCGCGGTGATGGATCGGGGGCACCTGGCGGGGATCGTTGCAAATGATGACGCGGCACGCCGGAAAATCGGCGAGTTGATGAGCGGGGTCGGCGAATGAGCGTGGAGGCGATGGATGAAATCGAAAAGCCCCGCGCCCTTGCCGCGCGGCGGCGCGAAATTCTGGATCTGCTGGTGGCAAGCCTTGGCCCGGTGCTGGCGGCTTTCGTGATATCGGGGGTGATCCTGCTGCTGATGCAGGTGAACCCTGTCTCTTACTACGGCTATGTTTTCGGTCGCGGCTTGTTCTCGCCCACGGGCGTTCAGGCCACGCTCACGCGCATGGGGCCACTTCTGCTGATCGCGGCCAGCCTGATCGTCGCCTTCCGGGCCGGGATCTGGAATCTGGGCGGTGATGCGCAATTTCTGATCGGCGCGGTGTTCAGCGCCGCGGCGACGCCCCTGATGGCGCCGCATCTTCCCGCAGGGTTGGCGCTGGTCATCGGCATGGCTGTTTCCGCGGGTTTTGGCGCGATCTGGGGGCTGATCCCGGCGTTTCTGCGCGCCTATCAGGGGGTGAACGAGATCATCACCACGCTGATGATGAACTTCCTCGGCATCTCGCTGGCCAGCGTTCTGGTCAAGCTGCTGTTCCTTGATCCGGCCACCACCGTGCCGCAAACCCGCACTCTGCCGGTCGAGGATCGCCTGCCCAGCCTGTTCGGCACCACGATATCAAGCGGCGTGCTGATCGGCCTTGCCGCCGTCCTGCTGGTGCATTTCGTGATGACGCGCACCGCCTTCGGGCTGCGGCTGCGGGTGGTGGGGGCCAATCCGGGGGCCGCGATCCATGCCGGGCTGGCGGTGCCCGGGCTGACCATCGCCGTCTTCGCGATCTCGGCGGGCTTTGCGGGGCTGTCGGGCGGGGTCGCCATTCTGGGCCAATATGGCAACGTCCGGGCCGACTGGAACCCGGCCTATGCGATGTCGGTGGTGCCGCTGGTGTTTCTGGCGCGGTTCAACGGGTTTGCCTCGATCGGTTTCGTCGCGCTGTTCTCGATCCTGTCGATCGGGTCGGAAAGCGCGGCGCGGCGGATGGGTGTGCCGAACTACTTCACGCTCGTCACGGTGGCCATTCTGCTGATCCTGCTTGGGCTGAGCGAATACCGGGGCGCGCGGCGCCGCCAGAGGGCAGGAGCCTGAGATGACCCTTTTCACAGACACGTTCCTGATCGCGCTGCTCGCCGGCGTCGTGGCGGCGGGTGTGCCGTTGCTGCTGGCGGGGCTGGGCGAGCAGCTTTCGGAAAAGGCCGGTGTGCTGAACGTCGGCATCGAGGGGATGATGCTGGGCGGCGCCTATGCCGGCTTTCTGGTCGCCTGGGCGACCGAGAGCATTGGCCTCGGCTTTCTGGCCGGGGCTTTTGGCGGCCTGCTTGTGGCGGCGCTGATGGTGCTGTTTTGCGTGCGCCTCGGCCTCAATCAGGTTGTGATCGGCATCGCCCTGACGCTGGGGGCCGAAGGGACAACCGCGCTGTTGCATCATGTACAGTTCAGCCGCCTGTATCCGCGCCTGCCCGAGGTGCCGACATGGCGCATCCCCGGCCTTGCCGATATCCCGATCGTGGGCCCCGCGCTGTTCGACCGTGAGCCGGTGGTCTATTTGGCCCTGGCGTTGGTGCCGCTGTTCGCCTGGCTCTATCGGCGCACGCATCTGGGCCTTGCGATCCAGGCCGCTGGCGACAAGCCCGCCGCCCTTGATTCCGCGGGCGAGAACGTGCTGGCGATCCGCGCGCTGGCGGTGCTGGGCTGTGGCGCGCTGGTCGGGCTGGGCGGCGCCTTCATGTCGATCGCCGGGGCCGGGGTCTTTGTGCCGTTCATGACGCATGGCAACGGTTTCATCGGCATCGTTCTGGCGATGCTCGCGCGCGGCCGGCCGCTTTGGGTGCTGCTGGGGGCGGCGCTGTTCGGCGCCTGTCTTTCGGGCTCTACCGCGTTGCAGGTGGCGGGCGTGGATATACCGACCGACGTGGTGCAGATGCTGCCCTTCGCGGCGGTAATGCTGGTGCTGCTGATCGCGGGGCGCAATGCGAAACTGCCGAGCGCGCTTGGCGCGGCCTATGTACGTGGCGAGCGCTGAATCCCGGGTCGCAACGGCCAGAACCAGGCGCCGGGGCGGCTTGCTCCGCGCCAATTTCCGTCTGAACGCGGCGGCCTGGTGCCACCATCCCGTTTTGGCGTTTCAAACCGCCTCTTGCCGTTTTATGCTTCCCTTCGCAGGCACAACAAAGAATGAACGGGCATGGCCTCTTCCAGACCCAAGCCGAAACCGGCGCACCGCGAATTGCACAGCACGATGATTGCATCGCAGCTCGAGAACGAGATCGTTTCCGGGCGTCTGAAGGCGGGCTCCAAGCTTGACGAACAATCGCTGACGCAGCGTTTCGGCGTGTCGCGCACCCCGATCCGCGAGGCGCTGCATGTGCTGGTGGCGCGGTCTCTGGCCGAGCGGGTGCCCTATCGCGGGGTGCTGGTTGTCGACATCACTCGCGACCGGATCGAACAGATGTTCGAGGCGATGGGCGAGATCGAGGCGCTGTGCGGCCGGTTCGCCGCCGAGCGCATGACCATCGGCGAGCGGGGAGAGCTGGAAGAGCTGCACCGGCGCATGAACACGATGGCCGCCGATGGTGACAGCGAAGCCTACGAGGCGGCGAATACGGAATTTCACGGCCGGATTTTCGCCAGCACCCATAACGAGGATCTGATCGAGCTGGCCAATAACCTGCGTCTCAAGCTGGCGCCGTTCCGCCGGTCGCAATTGCGACAGGCAGAGCGCATGGCGCGCTCGTCGGAAGAGCACGAGGCGGTTGTGTCCGCCCTGCTGGACCGGGATCCCAAGCGCGCGGAAAAAGCCCTGCGGCGGCATCTGGTCAGCGCCGCGCGCGAGGTTCTGGCGCGGATGCCCTAGCCCAGCGAGGACATCAGCATGCGGATCGCGGTGATGCCCAGAAACACCGCGAACGCGCGTTTGATCCAGATTGTATCCACCCTGTGCGCCAGGGCGGCGCCGACGGGGGCGAAGCCCACAGTGAAGGGCAGGATGATGGCGGCGGCCAGCAGGTTGACATATCCCAGCGAAAACGGCGGCCGGCCCGGCACGCCCAGCCCCGAAATCACGAACCCGACGACCGCGGGCACCGCGATCATGAACCCAAATGCCGACGCCGTGCCGACCGCGCGGCGGATATCGACCGAGAACCCGGTCAGAAGCGGTACCGAAAGCGTTCCGCCGCCGATCCCCATCAGCGCCGAAATCAGCCCCGCGACATAGGAAATGGCGCCATTGATCAGCCGGCTTTCGGGCAGGGCCTTGCCGATCACCAGTGTTTTCGGCGTCGCCATGTTGATCGACACCAGCAGGGCGATGCCACCGAAGACCAGCTTCAGCCCGCCCGCCTCGATGTATTTCGCGGCCAGCCCGCCACTCAGCGCGCCCAGAATGATCCCCGGCGCCCAGAGTTTCAAAAGCGACACGTCGACCGCGCCGCGCCTGTGGTGCGCGCGCGCCGATGAGATCGAGGTGAAGATGATCGTGGCCAGCGATGTTGCCACCGCCATGTGCATCGCGATCTCAGGCGGGAAATCGGTAAGCGACAGCAGCCAGAACAGCACCGGCACCAGAACGATTCCGCCACCCACACCCAGCAGGCCGGCCATGATCCCCGCCAGAACGGAGGCGGCCATGAGCCCGGCGAGGATCAGGATGATTTGCATGGTCGGAAGGTCTGTCATGGGATCAGTAACTCACTGCGGCGCCATCGGCGCGGGGATCGGAGGCGGCCTCGATCAGGCCGTCGGGGTGATGCACGACCGCGCCGGCATGGCCGGCAAGATCGGAGAATTCGGGCAGCATTTCCACCTGATGCCCGGCGGCGCGCAGTTGCGCGACCAGCGCGGGCGCGAACCGGCTTTCCAGCTTCAGCGAGGTGGAGTCGTCGCCCCAGGTCTTGCCCAGCAGCCAGCGCGGCGCGGTCACGGCCTGTTGCAGGTCCATGCCGAACTGGGCGTAGCGGGTGAAGACGGCCGATTGCGTCTGCGGCTGGCCTTCGCCGCCCATCGTGCCATAGGCCATCACCCGCCCGTCGGGCAGCTGCGCCAGCGCCGGGTTCAGCGTGTGGAAAGGCCGTTTGCCGGGGGCAAGCTGGTTCGGCCCCGGCGCCAGCGAAAAACCCGCGCCGCGGTTCTGGAAGAACACGCCGGTGTCGGGGCAGGTCAGGCCGGACCCGAACTCCCAGAACACGCTCTGGATAAAGCTGACGACGGTGCCGTCACGGTCGGCGGCGCCCATCCAGATCGTGTCGCCAGCCTTGGGCTCGTGTGGCCAGGGCAGGGCGGCCCGAGGGTCGATCCGCGCGGCCATCTCGTCCAGCCGGCTGTCTTTCAACCAGGCGGTGGCGGGTTCTTCCATGCTCAGCGGATCGCCAAGCCCCGCGTTGCGCAGCATGAACGCCTGCTTGGTGGCCTCGACCAGCCCGTGGATATGGTCGAACCCTTCGCCATGCGCGACGCCCAGCCGGTCGAACAGCCCCAGGATCATCAGCGAGGCCACGCCCTGCGTCGGCGGGATCATGTTGAACAGCGTGCCCTGCGAGGTTTTCAGGTTCAGGGGGGTGACGATATCCGCGCCGTAGCGCGCGAAGTCACCGGCGCGAAGAGGGCTTCCATGCTCACACAGCCAGGCGTCATGAGTGGTGGCAATGTCGCCTGCATAGAAGCTCTGGAGACCCTCTTCGGCCAGCTGCCCCAGCGTCGCGGAAAGCCCCGGCTGACGCAGCCGGGCACCGGGGCGGGGGGGCTTGCCCCCCGGCAGGAATGTTTCGGCAAAGCCGGGCACATCCCGAAGCCCGTCCAGTTTGTCAGCGGTGCAGGTCGCCTGATTGCCGGTCACGGCGATGCCGTCGCCGGCATAGGCGATGGCCGCCGACAGCAGATCGCGCAGCGGAAGGCGGCGCTTTGTCGGCACGAGCGAAAGCGCGCGTTCCCAGCCGCCGATGGTGCCGGGCACGGTCAGCGCCGCCTGCCCGCCGCGTGTGGGGATGGCCTGTGTATGGCCGCGCTTGGCATACCACTGCGGTGTCGCCAGCGCGGCGGCCTGTCCGCAGGCAGAAATGCCGACGGGGGCCTGACCGGGGCGGTGGATGATCCAGAAGCCATCACCGCCGATCCCGTTCATATGCGGATAGGTCACCGCGATCGTGGCGGCGGCGGCGACCATCGCCTCGATCGCGCTGCCGCCGGCCTCCAGTATGTCGCGGCCCGCGAAGGCGGCGGCGCGGTGAGGGGCCGAGATGGCGCCGTTAAATCCAAGTGCGGAATGAAGCATGTGTCACCAGCCGATCGCGCCGGGCAGCCAGGTGGCCAGGCCGGGGAAGGAAAAGACCAGCGCCAACCCGACCAGTTGCAGCCCGATAAAGGGAATGACGCCGCGATAGATGTCGCCCGTCCTGACGCTGGGCGGCGCGACCCCCTTGAGGAAGAACAGCGCCCAGCCAAAGGGGGGCGTCAGGAACGATGTTTGCAGGTTCACCGCCACAAGGATCGCGATCCAGGCCATATCCACGCCCGATTGCATGAAGATCGGCAGGAACAGCGGCAGCGCGATATAGGAGATCTCGATCCACTCCAGGAAGAAGCCCAGTACGAACAGCAGCAGCATCAGAAAGAAGATCTGCCCGTTCAGCCCGCCGGGCACCACGGCAAAGGCATCCTGCACCAGACGCTCGCCGCCCAGGCCGCGGAAGGCCAGGCCGAAGGGCTGGGCGAAGATCAGGATCAGGAACACCATGGCGCTGGTGATAAACGCGCCCCGCACCGCGTCGCGCAGCACCGGATAGCTCAGCCGCCCCGCCAGCAGCGCCAGAACGATGCTGCCTAACGCACCCATCGAGGCGGCTTCGGTCGGGGCGGCGACGCCGCCGATGATCGAGCCGAGCACCAGCACGATCAGCGCGATCGGGGGCAGCACCACCTTGACCAGTTTCACCGCCAGATCGCGCCCGGTATAAAGCGCGCGTTCCTCGGCCGGGATGGCGGGCACGGCATCGGGGCGGATGACGCCCAGCAGCAGCACATAGGCCACGAACAGCCCCGCCAGCAGCAGGCCGGGAAACAGCGCCGCGGCAAACAGCGTGCCCACGGATTCGCCCATGATGTCGGCCAGCAGGATCAGCACCAGGCTGGGCGGGATGATCTGGCCCAGTGTGCCCGACGCGCAGATCACGCCGCAGGCCACGCCCGCGTCATAGCCACGGTTGATGATCGGCCCCAGCGCGATCAGCCCCACGGTGACCACCGTCGCCCCGACAACGCCCGAAGCCGCGCCCATCAGCACGCCCACAAGGATGATGGCCAGCGCCATGCCGCCCCGCAGGCCGCCCATGGCAAGGCCGATCACCTCCAGCAAATCTTCTGCGATCCTGGATTTTTCCAGCATGATGCCCATGAAGATGAACAGGGGCAGGGCGAGCAGCGTGTAATTCGTAATCACACCGAAGATGCGGGCGGGCAGCAGCGAGAACAGCATCGGCCCGAAGCCGACGTAGCCGAAGACAAGCCCCGTTACGCCCAGGCAGACGGCTACGGGGATGCCGGCAAGCAGAAAGATGAAGAAGGCCCCGATCATGCACAGGGCAAGGATTTCCGTGAAAGGCATCAAGTGTTCGCTTTAACTGGAGGACGTTCCGGGGCGGGGGCGGAGCAGCGCCAGAAGGCTTTCGCCCGTCATGGCCACGGCCTGAATGGCGAGCACGGCAAAGGCCACCGGCATCGCGGCCTTCAGCACATAGCGATGGCCCAGCCCGCCGGGATCGGGGGAGCCTTCGTTGATGGAATAGCTGCTTTGAACATAGGCGATGCAAAGCCAGGTGATGATCAGCGCCACGGCGCACATCAGCAGGGCGGAGATCAGGTTGATCAGCGCCTGCAACCGGGCGGGCATCCTGGCATAAAGGATATCAACCCGCACCTCGGCCCCCTGGTTCAGGCCGTAGGACATGCCGAACAGCGCGCCGACCGCCATCAGGTGCCATTCGGCTTCTTGCAGGGCGACGGTGCCGTATGAGAACAGATAGCGTGACAGCACGTTGAACGCGACCAGCAGCACAAGGGCCAGACCGCTCCACGCCGCGATCCGGCCGATGTGGCGAACGATGCCCGAGGCACCGTTCGCGATTTTTTCGATCACAGGGATCATTCGGATCAGCCCGGCAGGTTGTGATAGGGTTTTTCGGAAATCGCAGCCCAGCTTTGGTGCTCGGCCTTGAAGGCCATGAAGGCATCGTGAACCTTCTTGGTCGCGGGATCGGCGGCGGCGCCTTCGGCAAGCACCTTGTCGGTTACGGTTTTCAGCTCGGCCACAACCTCGTCGGGCAGGACATTGGCGATGACGCCGCTGTTTTCCACCAGATCCTTCAGCGCGGCGGCGTTGTTGGCCTCGCACCAGGTGTGGCTTTCAAGGTTGCACGCCATGGCGGCGGTCTGAACGATGGCCTGCAGATCGGCGGGCAGGCTGTCCCATTTGGCCTGGTTGATCAGCAGCTCGGTCACGTTCGAAGGCTCGTGCCAGCCGGTGGTGTAGTAGTATTTGGCGGCATTCTGCAGGCCCAGCCGGCGGTCCTGATAGGGGCCGACGAATTCCGCCGCGTCGATCACACCACGCTCCAGCGCGGGGAAGATCTCGCCGCCCGGCAGCAGTTTCACGTCGACGCCAAGCGCGGCGTAAACCTTGCCGGCCAGGCCGGGGATGCGCATCTTCAGGTCCTTGAAATCGGCCACGCTTTCGATCGGCTTGCGGAACCAGCCGGTCATCTGCACGCCGGTGTTGCCCATCGGCAGCGCCTTGAGGCCCAGCGGGGCATAAAGTTCGTCCCACAGCTCCATGCCGCCGGCGTGATAGAGCCACGCGTTCATGCCCTGAAAGTTCAGCCCGAAGGGCACGGTGGTGAAATACTGCGCAGCGGGCAGTTTGCCGGCCCAGAAATAGGCGTTGGCGGCGTTCATCTCGACCGCGCCCGAGCGCACGGCGTCAAAGCCCTCCAGCGCCGGGATCAGCTCGCCCGCGGCGAAATGCTGAATGTTGATGCGGCCGTCCGACATGGCGGTGACCTTCTTGCAGAAGTCGGTCGGGCTGCCCGGGCCTTCGACATAGAAGGGAGAGCCGGGGCCATAGGCGTTGGTCATCTTCCAGTTGAAGGTGGTTTGCGCCTTGGCGATCGACGGGGCGGCCAGCGGCGCCGCCGCTGCTGTTGCCCCCACGGCGAGAAATTTACGTCTGTCCATCGGTTTTCCTTTTCTGACGGTAAGAGTTCGACTTCTCTCACCGACGAACAGAAACAGCTCAAACAAGCCAATCCTTCATGGGATGTGGCAGGGCTTAGTAATCAAATTGTATACAAATAAGCAATAAGAAGATATAAAGAATACAAAATAGGCGAAATGAATGCGCATTTCTCCGCTATCAGCGGCGTAGCCAGCGGGAGATTCTGTGCGCGGGATCTGTGGGGCTGAACCTTTTTATCTTTCGTTCACTTCTGCTTGCCGAAGTGTTCGTAGAATTGTGCGTATTCGCCTGCAATTCATGACTATCGAGCGATCTGCGCAGTTTTCCCGGAAAATGAGAGAATCAGATGCACGACCCAATATCATTTTGGTTCGCCTTGTTTTTGATCGATGCCGGGGGAAATGCGCCAAATATGACGCCGCCGCAGGCTTGCCGGGGCTAGGCGTGACGGATCATCGGCAAAGGTCTTGACGCGGTTCGGCGGCAAACAGGAGGGTCTGGCGGTATTCACGGTCAAACCGGCCTGCGCTCCCGGCACATGTCGCCCCCGAAAGACGGAAAAACAGCGTGGTTTCGAAAGCAAGCAAAGCCAAAGCCCCGAACCCGCGCATCACGGCGGGGCTGAAGGATCTGTTCCGCCGCCCGCGTGCCCTGCTTGCCGCGGGCGTTCTTCTGATGATGGTTTTCGCAGCCGTCGCGGCGCCGCTTATCATGCCATATGATCCCAACGCGCAGATGTTCGAGGGGCTGAGCCTGGAGGGCGCGCCCCTGCCGCCCTCGGCGCAATTCTGGCTGGGCACCGACCTTCTGGGCCGCGATCTGTTTTCCCGCCTCGTTCTGGGCACCCGGACCTCGCTGATCATCGGCGTCGTTGCCAACGGAATCGCGGTTTTCGTGGGCGCCGCCGTCGGGATCACGGCGGGATATTTCGGCGGCTGGATCGGCGGTATCCTGATGCGCTTCACCGATCTGATGATGGCGTTTCCCGCATTGCTTCTGGCGATCGTGCTGGCCGCGATCTTCAAGCCTTCGCTGCTGATCGTGGCGCTGGTGATCGCGATGGTGAACTGGGTTCAGATGGCGCGGGTCATCTATACAGAAACCCGCGCGCTGGCGCAGCGCGAGTTCATAGAGGTGCAGCGCGCCATGGGGTCGGGCCCGCTGCGCATCATCGGGCGGCATATCCTGCCGCATCTGGTCTATTCCATCATCGTCTTCGGCACGCTGGGCATTTCCACGACCGTGCTGCTTGAGGCGACGCTCAGCTATCTGGGTGTCGGCGTTCAGCCCCCGACGCCGTCCTGGGGCAACATCATCTTCGAGAACCAGACCTATTTCGCCACGGCGCCGTGGCTGGTGTTCCTGCCGGGCCTGGCGATCCTGTTGCTGGCGCTGTCGTTCAACCTGCTGGGGGATGCGTTGCGCGACACGCTCGATCCCCGGCTGAAAGGGCGGCACTGATGTGGGGATACCTCTTTCGCCGGCTGATGCAGTCGCTGCTGATCCTGCTGGGGATCAGCCTCGTGACCTTCGTGCTGCTTTACCTCGTTCCGGCGGACCCCGCGCGCCAGATCGCGGGGCGCAGCGCCACCGCCGAAACGGTGGCCAATATCCGCGCGCAGCTTGGCCTCGATCAGCCGTTCTATGTGCAATACGGCCGCTATCTGGGCAACCTGCTGCAGGGCGACCTGGGGCGCTCCTACCTGCAGCGGACCGAGGTTTCGACCCTGATCTGGGCCCGGATGCCGGCGACGCTGCTGCTGATGCTGGGGGCCATCGTGGCCGAGCTGGTGATGGGGCTGACCATCGGCGCGGTCGCCGCGTTGAAGCGCAATACACCGATCGACCAGTCGCTGATGGTGTTTTCCTTCGTCACCATTTCGGCCCCGCAATTCGTGGTCGGCATCCTGCTGCTTTACGTGTTTGCGGTGCGGCTGGGCTGGTTTCCGATCGGCGGTTACGGCACCTTCGCGCATCTGGTTCTGCCGGCCCTGACCATCGGGTTGCTTGGCACGGGCTGGTACAGCCGCATGATGCGGTCGTCGATGATCGACGTGCTGGCGCATGATTACGTGCGCACCGCCCGCGCCAAGGGGCTGGGCAAGCTGCGCATCGTGACGCGGCATGTGGTTCCCAATGCCATTCTTCCCATCATAGCGATGATCGGTATCGACATCGGGATGTTCATGTCCGGCATTGTCGTCGTCGAAAGCGTGTTCGGCTGGCCGGGGATCGGCCAGCTGGCCTGGCAGGCGATTCAGCGCGTGGACATCCCGATCATCATGGGAGTGACGCTGATTTCGGCCTGCTTCATCGTACTCGGAAACCTGCTGGCGGATATTATCGCGCCGCTGGTCGATCCCCGGATCAAGCTCAAATAACCAACAACAGGAGAGAACGTTCATGAGATACAAGATGCTGACCAGCCTCGTTGCGCTGAGTACCGCGCTCGGGGCCGCCGCGCAGGCGCAGGATTTCATCGATGCCAAGCAGGGCGGGTCGATGATCGTCACCTACAAGGATGACGTCTCCACCCTCGACCCGGCGATCGGTTATGACTGGCAGAACTGGTCGATGATCAAAAGCCTGTTCGACGGGCTGATGGATTACGAGCCCGGCACCACCATCCTGAAAAAGGATCTGGCCGAGGACTACACGATCTCGGACGATGGCAAGACCTTCACCTTCACCCTGCGCCAGGGCGTCACCTTCCACAACGGGCGCGAGATGACGGCCGAGGACGTGAAATATTCGCTCGACCGCGTGACCAACCCCGCGACCCAGAGCCCCGGCGCCGGCTTTTTCGGATCGATCGAAGGCTATGACGACATGGCCTCCGGCGCGGCCGACAGCCTGTCGGGCGTTACCGTGATCGACCCCTACACGGTCGAGATCAAGCTTTCGCGCCCCGACGCCACCTTCCTGCATGTGATGGCGATCAACTTCTCTTCGATCGTGCCCAAGGAAGAGGCCGAGAAATACGGCCCCGATTTCGGCAAGAACCCGGTTGGCACCGGCGCCTTCAAGCTGGCCGAATGGACGCTGGGCCAAAAGCTCGTCTTCGCGCGGAACTCCGATTACTGGAATGCGGGCGTGCCGAAGCTGGACCAGATCACGTTCGAAGTGGGGCAAGAGCCTATCGTGGCACTCCTGCGGCTGCAGCAGGGCGAGGTCGATATCCCCGGCGATGGCATCCCGCCCGCGAAATTCCTCGAGGTGACGCAAGACCCGACATACAAGGATTTCGTGATCGAGGGGGGGCAACTTCACACCGGTTATATCACCATGAACGTCAAGATGCCGCCGTTTGATAACGTCAAGGTGCGGCAGGCCGTCAACATGGCGATCAACAAGGACCGTGCGGTGCGCATCATCAACGGGCGCGCCGTGCCCGCCAATCAGCCACTGCCGCCCTCGATGCCGGGCTATGCCGACGATTATGAAGGCTATGCCTTTGATCCCGAGGCCGCGAAGGCGCTGCTGGCCGAGGCGGGTTTCCCCGACGGGTTCGAGACCGAGCTGTTCGTCTACAACACCGATCCCAACCCGCGCATCGCGCAAAGCTTTCAGCAGGATCTGGCCGGCATCGGCATCAAGGCCGAAATCCGCAGCCTGGCCCAGGCCAACGTGATTGCCGCCGGCGGCGAGCCGGATCAGGCCCCGATGATCTGGTCGGGCGGCATGGCATGGATTGCCGACTTCCCCGATCCGTCCAACTTCTACGGCCCCATCCTGGGCTGTGACGGTGCGGTGCAGGGCGGCTGGAACTGGTCGTGGTACTGCAACCCCGATCTGGATGCCAAGGCTGTCGAGGCCGACGCGATGACCGACCCGGCCATGGCAACGGAGCGCGAGGCGAAGTGGCGCGAGATCTATCTGGCGATCATGGAAGATGCGCCCTGGGTGCCGGTGTTCAATGAACAGCGCTTCACCATGCGCTCGGCCAGGCTGGGCGGCCCGGACGAGATCTTCGTCGATCCGGTCCACGTTCCCGTCAACTACGACTATGTGTATTCGACCGATGTGCAATAACTGCGATTACACCATTCACGGTCGTCATCATCACTTCGGGTGGGATCGTTCGATCCCGCCCGTCGCGACCGTCGCCCCGGGATCGAACCTGCATTTCGAATGTCTGGACAGCTCGGGCGGGCAACTGACCAAGGACAGCACCGTGGCCGATATCGGCGCGCTGTCCTTTGACAAGATCAACCCGGTGACCGGCCCGATCCATGTGGACGGGGCAGAGCCGGGCGACATCCTGAAAGTGCAGATCGACGGGTTCGAACCGTCGGGCTTTGGCTGGACGGCGAACATCCCCGGCTTCGGCCTTCTGGCCGATCAGTTCGAAGACCCGGCGCTGAACATCTGGTCTTACGATGCGGATACGATGGCGCCGGCGCTCTACTGCGATATCGCGAAGGTGCCGCTGAAGCCCTTCGCGGGCACCATCGGGGTGGCACCGGCGGAACCCGGGCTGCATTCGGTCGTCCCGCCGCGCCGGGTGGGCGGCAATCTCGATATCCGCGATCTGGCCGCGGGCACCACGCTCTACCTGCCGGTCGAGGTGGCGGGGGCGTTGTTCTCCGTCGGCGACACCCACGCCGCGCAAGGCGACGGCGAGGTCTGTGGTACGGCGATTGAATCGCCGATGAACGTGACCCTCACGCTTGATCTGATCAAGCAGACGCCGCTGAAATTCCCGCGCTTCACCACGCCGGGGCCGGTGACGCGTCATCTGGATGCCAAGGGATACGAGGTGACGACGGGCATCGGAACCGACCTGATGACCGGCGCGCGCGACGCGCTGTCGGCCATGGTCGATCTGCTGTGCCGGGACTACGGGTTGAGCGCGGTCAACGCCTATATGCTGTGCTCGGTCTGTGGCGATCTGCGGATATCCGAGATCGTGGACATGCCCAACTGGGTCGTCTCGTTCTATCTGCCGCGTATCGTTTTCGAATGACGGGGCAGGGGGCCATCTCCGGGCGCGGCGCAGATCCGCGCCCGGTTCTCAGCGTTGCCGGGCTGACCATTCAGGTGGCCACGCCCACCGGCGCGCAAAGCGTGGTCGAGGATCTGAGCTTTGACCTGATGCGTGGCGAAACCCTGTGTCTGGCGGGCGAAAGCGGTTCGGGCAAGTCGATGACCGCGCTGGCGATCATGGGGCTGTTGCCGCAGCCGATGGCGCGGGTCGCGGGCGGCTCGATCCGGCTGGCGGATGGCACCGAACTCGCCGGCCTTTCCGAAGCCGCGTTCCGCAAGGTCCGCGCCAAACGGATTTCGATGATCTTTCAGGAGCCGATGACTTCGCTCAACCCGGTGATGACCATCGGGCGGCAACTGACCGAGGTGCTGCTGGAGCATGGCGAATGCACCGCGTCCGAGGCGCCGGGCCGCGCGCTGGCGCTGTTGCGCGATGTGCGCATCACCGATGCGGAGCGACGGCTGAAGCAGTATCCGCATGAGCTGTCGGGCGGGATGCGGCAGCGGGTGATGATCGCCATGGCGCTGGCCTGCAACCCAGAGATCCTCATCGCCGACGAGCCGACCACGGCGCTGGATGTGACCGTTCAGGCCGAGGTGCTGGATCTGATCCGCGCCTTGCAGCGCGAGCATGGCACAACCGTCCTGATGATCACCCATGACATGGGCGTTGTCGCGGAAATGGCGGACCGCGTCATCGTGATGCGTGACGGCCGGCAGGTGGAATCCGCCGAGGTCGGCCCGCTTTTCGCGGCGCCCGACACAGATTACGCGCGCCGTTTGCTGGCGGCTGTTCCGCGCCTTGGCCAGGCGCCGCCCCGCCCGGTGCCCGACCGGACGCAGGCGGTTGTCGTCGCCGACGATCTGTCGGTGCGCTTCGACCTGCGCGGCGGGATTGTGAACCGCGTTCAGGCGCGGGTGCATGCCGTCGAAGGTGTCAGCTTTCGGATCGCGCCGGGAGAGACCCTTGCACTGGTGGGGGAATCCGGCTGCGGCAAGTCCACGATCGGCAAGGCCCTGCTCGGGCTGGTAGACTGGACCGGCAGTATCCGTGTCGCGGGCCAGCAGATGCGGGGGCTGTCGCCCGCCGGACTCAAGCCCGTGCGCCGCAACATCCAGATGGTGTTCCAGGATCCCGGCGCCTCGCTCGATGCGCGGATGACAGTGGGGCAGCAGGTGGCAGAGCCGCTGGTGGTGCACGGTCTGGCGTCCGGCTCTGAACTGACCGACCGCGTGGCCGCGTTGTTCGGACGCGTCGGCCTGACGCCCGATCACATGGCCCGCTTCCCGCATGAATTCTCTGGCGGGCAGCGGCAGCGTATCTGCATCGCCCGCGCCCTGGCGCTGCGCCCGAAGGTAATCGTCGCCGACGAGGCCGTGTCGGCGCTGGATGTGTCGGTGCAGGCGCAGGTTCTGGATCTGATGCGCGAGCTGCAGCAGGACGAGGGGCTGGCCTATCTCTTCATCAGCCATGACATGGCGGTGGTCGAGCAGGTGGCCGACCGTGTGTCGGTGATGAACCTCGGCCAGATCATAGAGACCGGCAGCCGCGAACAGGTTCTGGGCAATCCGCAACACGCCTTCACCCGCCGCCTGCTGGCGGCTGTTCCGGTGCCGGATCCGACCTATCACCGCCCCCCGGTTCCGCCCCGCGGGGCTGCCCCGGTTTCGCCGGTGTGGCCGATCGGGCAGGAACCGCGGCGGGTTCATCTGGCCGATATCGGCGGCGGGCATCGGGTTGCCGAAGACGATCCGCAGCTTGAGCTGGCGCACCGGGGTTACGCAAGTTGATCTGTTGCCGCGGCGTGGGTTCAAATGAGAGTCGAACCATTGATGATATTGTTCAAATTCGCTCTGTTTGCATGCCGAAGGCGTGGTGTGCCGTCTATTGTGTCAGATCTCGGGTTACGCTTAAAAATTGCGCTTTGATAGGCTGATACCTTGGAGTTTGACGCGGTTGTTCTTGACTCCGCAGGAATGATAGCCGGACAGTTCGGATGAACCAATATATAATTGATACATCAAGGTGCGTGAGGCATGACGCCGAAAGACAAGGTAAACGACAACTCTTCTCTCGTTCTGCGCCGGCTTCGCCTGATGATTGCAGGCGGTGATGTCGGCCCCGGGGGGCGGCTTCCGACAGAGCGGGAGCTGTCCGAAAAGCTGGGCGTGGGCCGGCGCACGATACGGCGCGCGCTTGAGGTGCTGGAGGCCGAGGGCCTGTTGTGGCGCCGCCAGGGCAAGGGCACCTTCATCGGCCAGCCGCCCGATCCGACCGGCGTCCTCGCGGCCGAAATCGCCGGCGAGGCGCGCGTTTCCGAAGTGACGGAAGCCCGGCTTTACATCGAACCCGCGCTGGCCGGGCTCTGCGCGGCGCGGGCAAAGCCCGATGATGTTCGCCGGATGCGCCAACTGGCCAACCGGATCATCGAAACGACCGATCCCGACAGCGTCGAGCTGTGGGATGGCGCCCTGCACCGGCTGATCGCGCGCACCGCGGGCAACCGGGTTCTGTTGACCGCCTTTTCGCTGCTGGATGAAATCCGCGCGTCGGAGGCCTGGCGCACGCTGCGCGAACAGGCGCGCTCCGGCAATTCGGTGGATCTGTACCACAGCCAGCACATGCGGCTGATCGACCGTATCGAGGCCGGCGATGTCATTGGCGCGGAAGAGGAGATGCGCGCGCATCTCAACACCCTGTCCGACTGTATCGGCCGGGTGCTGGACCGGAAGGCGGCCGAAAATGCCTGAGGACGCCCCGCTCCTGCAGATCACCGATCTTTCGATCCGTTTCGGGGCGGCGGCGACCAATCTCGTGGATGGCGTGTCGCTGTCGCTCGACAGGGGTGAGACACTGTGCATCGTGGGCGAGTCGGGCTGCGGCAAGTCGCTGACGGCGTTGGCGCTGATGGGGCTGTTGCCGACCCCGCCGGCGCGGCTCATGTCCGGCACCGCGATGTTCGAGGGGCGCGATCTTCTGAGCCTGTCACTGCAGGAGCTGCAAAACGTTCGGGGCGACCGGATGGCGATGATCTTTCAGGAGCCGATGACCTCGCTCAATCCGGCGCTGAAAGTGGGCGAGCAGATCGCCGAAGCCGTGCGCCGCCACAAGGGCGTCAGCCGGGATGCCGCGCGGAACCGCGCGCTGGACATGCTGCAAAAGGTGCGGATCCCGGCGCCCGAAAAGCGGTTGGATGAGTACCCGCATCAGATGTCAGGCGGGATGCGGCAGCGCGCGATGATTGCCATGGCGATGGCGAACGACCCGGCGCTTCTGATTGCCGATGAGCCGACCACCGCGCTGGATGTCACCGTGCAGGCCCAGGTGCTGGATCTGATGCGCCAGTTGCAGGATGAAAGCGCCAGCGCGATGATCATGATCACCCACGATCTGGGCGTGGTGGCCGAAATGGCCGACAAGGTGGCGGTCATGTATGCCGGCCGCATTGTCGAGGCCGGCCCGGTCGCGGCAGTGTTCGAAAACCCGCAGCACCCCTATACGATCGGGTTGATGAGCTCGATGCCCTCGCTCGGCGACCGGTCGGGCAAGCTGGTGACGATCCCCGGCATCGTGCCGCCCGCCGATGCCATGCCCGAAGGCTGTCGTTTTGTCTCGCGCTGCCCGTTCGCGCAGCCGGGCTGCGCGCTTGCCCCGCCGATGCGGGAATTCGACCGGGGGCATGCCGTGGCCTGCTGGCGCGCGCCGCTTGAAACCGGCGTGGATGCGCCATCCCCCGAAATCGCGGGGGCCGCGTGATGGGAAAGCCGGACCTGATCATAGAGACCCGCGCGCTCAGGCGGCGTTTCGTGACTCACAAGCCGCTGGTCGGGGCGCAGACAGAGGTGCGCGCGGTCGACGGGATCGACCTGCGTATACGGCGCGGCGAAACCTTTGCGATCGTGGGCGAGTCCGGCTGCGGAAAATCCACGCTGGCGCGGCTTCTGGTGCGGCTGATCGACCCGAGCGAGGGATCGGTGATTTATGATGGCACCGACATTTCCAGGATCAGCGCGGACAAGATGCGCGGCCTGCGCCGGGATCTTCAGTTCATCTTTCAGGATCCGTTCTCGTCGCTCAATCCGCGCATGACGGTGGGGGCCCTCGTCGAAGAGCCGATGCGCGCGCACCGGATCGGCACCCGCCGGGAACGCCGCGCCAGGGTCGCCGCGCTGTTGGAACGGGTGGGGCTGATGCCCGAACACGCCAACCGCTATCCGCATGAATTTTCCGGCGGGCAGCGCCAGCGCATCGGCATCGCCCGCGCGCTGGCATCGGGGCCCAAGGTTCTGATCGGGGATGAGCCTGTGTCGGCGCTGGATGTGTCGATCCAGGCGCAGGTGGTCAACATCCTCGAGGATCTGAAACAGGAGTTCGGCCTGACGCTGATCGTTATCGCCCATGATCTGGCGGTGATCCGGCACATGGCCGATCGGGTGGCGGTCATGTATCTGGGCGAAATCGTCGAGGAAGCGCCGGTGGCAGAGCTGTTCACCGCCCCGCGGCATCCTTATACCGAGGCACTTATTTCGTCGATCCCGGTGCCGCGCGTCGGCGCGCGGGCCGGGGTGGCGACCATCGACGGGGAGCCGCCGAACCCGATCGCACCGCCGCCGGGATGCCGTTTCCATCCGCGCTGTCCCTATGCCCAGGCGGTCTGCCGCGCCGAGCGGCCGAAGCTGACGCGCGGGCCGGATGCGCGCAGCGTCGCCTGTCACAGGCACGCCGAACTTTCCCTGACCGGGCTGGCGCCCGACATCGCCGCCCGCTCGCCCGAAGCAGAGCAGCGCTTTTCCCTTTATCGTGCGGCGCGCGCAACCAGAGAGGGCGCCAAGCCTTCCGGATCTTTCCCCCAACCACTCACACCCGACAAGGAGTAAGCCCCATGGCACTGTCCAAGAAACTCGCTCTCGCCCTGGCCTTCGGGCTGGCGGCAGGCGGCGCATCCGCCGCCGACCTGCGCATCGGCCTTCAGGAAGACCCCGATATCCTCGACCCCGATCAATCGCGCACCTTCGTGGGCCGCATCGTCTATGCCTCGCTTTGCGACAAGCTGGTGGATATCACCCCCGGCCTTGAAATCGTGCCGCAGCTGGCCACCGGCTGGAGCTGGTCCGACGACGGTATGGCGCTGACCATGACCCTGCGTGACGGCGTGACCTTTCACGACGGAACGCCGTTCAACGCCGCCGCCGTGGCCGCCAATATCGAGCGCAGCCAGACCATGCCGGAAAGCCGCCGCAAGTCCGAGGTGAAATCCATCGCCTCG
This sequence comes from Actibacterium sp. EMB200-NS6, assembly GCF_001305615.1. GTDB lineage: Bacteria > Pseudomonadota > Alphaproteobacteria > Rhodobacterales > Rhodobacteraceae > Actibacterium_A > Actibacterium_A naphthalenivorans. The sequence goes on along the minus strand of NZ_CP010869.1, from coordinate 3,283,389 downwards.
ACAGAGGTGGTGGACGACTACACCATCAAGTTCAACCTGACCGCGCCCGATGCCACCCTGCTTGCGCAGTTCGCCGACCGCTCGGGCATGATGATGTCGCCGACGGCGGCGGCCGAGACGGGCGCGGATTTCGGCCTGACGCCGGTCTGCTCGGGCCCGTTTTCCTTCAAGGAGCGTATCCAGCAGGACCGGATCGTGCTGGAGAAATTCGCGGGTTACTGGAACGCCGACGAGATCAGCTTCGACAGCGTGACCTTCCTGCCGATCCCCGATACCACCGTGCGTCTGGCGAACCTGCGCTCGGGCGACCTGGATATGCTGGAGCGTCTGGCCGCGACCGATCTGGGCTCGGCCAAGGGCGACGACGGGCTGATCATCGAACAGGCGGTTTCGCTGGGCTATCAGGGTATCACCATGAACCTGGCCAATGGTGAGCGTGCCAAGAACCCGCTGGGCGAAGATGCCCGGGTTCGCAAGGCGCTGTCACTGTCCATCGACCGCAATGTGCTCAATCAGGTGGTGTTCGAAGGCGCCTTCGCGCCGGGAAATCAGCCCTTCCCGCCAACCTCGCCCTGGTATGACACCCGTTTTCCGGTGCCCGAACGCGATGTCGATGCGGCCAAGGCCCTGTTGGCCGAGGCCGGATACGAGAGCGGCCTCGAGATCGAGATTCAGGTGACCAACAACCCGGTTCAGATGCAGATGATGCAGGTCGTTCAGGCCATGGCCTCAGAGGCCGGCATCGACATAAAGCTGGTGGCCAAGGAATTCGCCACGCTGCTGAAGGATCAGTCCGCCGGCGATTTCACCGCCAGCCAGATCGGCTGGTCGGGCCGGGTCGATCCCGATGGCAACATCCATCAGTTCATGACCTGCAATGGTGGCATCAACGATTCCAAGGTCTGCATCCCCGAGGTCGACGCCCTGCTCGACAAGGCGCGCGTCTCGACGGATATGGCCGAGCGCAAGGCCTCCTACGATGCCGCGCGCGAGATCCTGATCGAAGAGCTGCCGATCCTTTATCTCTATCACGTCACGTGGATCTGGGCGCTGGACGACAAGATCGCGGGTTTCGTGCCCTATCCCGACGGCATGATCCGGCTTGAAGGCGTGTCCTTCACCGAATGATCCGACATCCGGCCCGGCGGCGCGCGTCGCCGGGCCGACCCCACCCATGCCCCCGATGGAGCCCCCGACATGCTCGGCTTTCTTGCGCGCAGAATTCTGATCGCCATTCCCACGGTGATCCTGATCTCGGTCTTCGTGTTCACGCTGCAAAAGCTCTTGCCGGGCGATCCGGTGCTGGCCATGGCGGGCGAAGAGCGCGATCCCGAGGTGCTGGCCTTCCTGCGCGAGAAATACCGCCTCAACGATCCGCTCTACATGCAGTATTTCCACTGGATCGGCGGCGTGCTGCAAGGTGATCTGGGCATTTCGCTGCGCACCCGGCAGCCGGTGCTGACGCTGATCGGCGAAAAGCTTCCGGTGACGATCCAGCTTGCGGTTATGGCGCTGATCATCGCGGTATTCATCGGGGTGCCCACCGGCATCCTCTCGGCCTATCGCAAGGGCACCTGGATTGACTGGCTTGCCAATATCGTTGCGCTGTCGGGGCTGTCGATCCCGAACTTCTGGCTCGGGATCATGCTGATCCTGCTGGTGTCGGTGAACCTTGGCTGGTTGCCGGCCTCCGGCTATGCGCCGCTGAGCGAAGATCCCCTGCGTTCGATCCAGACCATGATCATGCCGGCCTTCGTGCTGGGCACCGGGCTGGCTGCCACGCTGATGCGGCACACCCGTTCGGCCATGCTGGGGGTGCTGAAATCCGACTATGTGCGCACCGCCCGCGCCAAGGGGCTGAACGAGCGGGTGGTGATCCTGAAACACGCCCTGCGCAATGCACTGGTGCCGATCGTCACGGTGGCCACGCTGCTGTTTGGCGAGTTGCTGGCCGGCGCGGTCCTGACCGAGCAGATCTTCACCATTCCCGGTTTCGGCAAACTGGTGGTCGATGCTGTCTTCAACCGCGACTACGCCGTGGTGCAGGGCATCGTGCTGTGCACCGCCGTCGCCTTTATCGCCATGAACATTCTGGCCGATGCGGCCTACCGCATCCTCAACCCCCGCATGAGGGATACATGAGCGCGCTTTCCGATACCGCCGGCATCGCCCCGGGCCCGCAAAAACGGATGAAAAGCCGGGTCTGGGCCAAGTTCCGCCGCAACCCTTCGGCGCTGCTCGGGGCTGTGCTGGTCGCGTTTTTCGTCTGTGTCGCGCTTCTGGCGCCGGTGCTGCCGGTGCCCGGCCCGTTGGAAACCGACTGGCTGGCCGTGCGCAAACCGCCGTCGGCCGCGCATCCGTTCGGCACCGACGAGATCGGCCGCGATGTGCTGTCGCGCATGATCTGGGGCGCGCAGGCCTCGCTCATGGCGGGGGTGGTTTCGGTGTTCATCGCGCTCTTGCTGGGGATTCCGCTGGGCGTTGCCGCAGGCTATCGCCGGGGCTGGACAGACGCGGCCATCTCGCGCGTGACAGAGGCATTGCTGGCCGCGCCCTTCCTGATCCTCGCGATCGCGCTGGCGGCCTTTCTGGGCCCGTCGCTGACCAATGCGATGATCGCCATCGGCCTTTCGGCGATGCCCGCCTTCATCCGGCTGGCCCGTGGCCAGACCCTCAGCGTCATGACAGAGGATTATGTCGAAAGCGCCCGCGCCATCGGCCTGACCGATCTCGCGATCATCCGGCGCTATATCCTGCCCAACATCTTCCCGCCCCTGTTGGTGCAGGCCACCCTGACGGTCGCCACCGCGATCATCGCCGAGGCGTCGCTGTCGTTCCTCGGGCTGGGCCAGCAGCCGCCGGCGCCCTCTTGGGGGTCGATGCTGAACATCGCCAAGAATTTTCTGGAACAGGCGCCGTGGATGGCGATGTGGCCCGGCATCGCGATCTTTCTGGTGGTGCTGGGTTTCAACCTTCTCGGCGACGGGCTGCGCGATGCGCTGGACCCGCGGGAAACATGACACGCCGCGCTCGGGGGCCACGCGGGCCCCGAGCAGAGAATGAACAGCCGCGCGGAACGGCGCCGCCCGCAGGGATCGGGCAACAGTGGAAAGGTAACCCATGAACTTCACGACACGGCCCGAGATCGCCGGCACATTCGGTGTTGCCACCTCGACGCACTGGATTGCTTCGGCGGTGGGCATGGCCCTGCTTGAAAAGGGCGGCAACGCCTTCGACGCGGCGGTAGCCATGGGGTTGGTTCTGAATGTGGTTGAGCCGCATCTGAACGGGCCGCTGGGCGATCTGCCGCTGATCTTCTGCCCGGCGGGGGCTGATGCGCCCACCGTGATCTGCGCCCAGGGCGTGGCCCCCGCCGGCGCCACGATCGCGCATTACAAGGCGCAGGGGCTTGATCTGATTCCGGGTTCGGGGATGCTGGCCACGGTTGTGCCGGGCGCGTTCGATGGCTGGATGCTTTTGCTGCGCGATCACGGCTCGATGACGCTGCGCGAGGTGCTGGAACCCGCGATCCATTATGCCGAAGCCGGCCACCCGTTGCTGCCGCGTGTGGCGGCCACGATTGCCGGACTGGCCGATTTCTTCCGCGATGAATGGCCAACCTCTGCCGAGACCTGGCTGCCGGGCGGCAAGGTGCCCGAGGCGGGCCGCCTGTTCAAGAACCCCGATCTTGCCGCCACCTGGCGCCGCCTGCTGGACGAGGCCGAGGCCGCCGAGGGCCGCGAGGCGCAGATCGAGGCGGCGCGCGGTGCCTTCTACAAGGGCTTCGTGGCCGAGGCGATCGACGCATGGGTCAGACAGGCCGAGGTGATGGACGCCGCCGGGGGCCGCCGCAAGGGGGTGCTGACCGGCGACGACATGGCCAACTGGCAGGCCAGCTACGAGCCGCCGCTGTCGGTGGATTATGGCGACTGGACAGTGTTCAAGACCGGGCCGTGGGGGCAGGGGCCGACGTTGCTGCAATCGCTGCGCATCCTCGAGGGCAGCGGGATTGCGGACATGGACCCGGCCGGCCCCGATTTCGTACATCTGATCATCGAGACGATGAAACTGTCTTTCGCCGACCGCGAAGCCTATTACGGTGACCCGAATTTCAGCGACATCCCAATGGATACGTTGCTTTCGCGCGATTATGCCGCCACCCGCCGCGCCCAGATCGGGGCCACCGCCTCGCTGGAACAGCGCCCCGGCGTGATCGAAGGTTACGGCGCACAGGCCGCCGCCGCGATCCGGCGCGGCGCAATGACCCCCGAGGCGGGGCCGGGGGCCGGGGCGGGCGAACCGACCATGGCGCATCTGTCCGAAAAGCGCGGCGATACCGTGCATATCGACGTGATCGACCAATGGGGCAACATGGTTTCGGCCACGCCGTCGGGCGGATGGCTGCAATCCTCGCCCGTGGTGCCGGGGCTGGGGATGCCGCTCAACAGTCGCGCGCAAATGTTCTGGCTGGAAGAGGGGCTGGCGACCTCGCTGGCGCCGGGGCGGCGCCCGCGCACCACGCTTTCGCCGTCGATGGCCAATCTGCACGGCCGGCCGGCGCTGGCCTTCGGCACGCCGGGCGGCGATCAGCAGGACCAGTGGCAGTTGATCTTCTTCCTGCGGCTGGTGCACCAGACCCGCAACCTGCAAGAGGCCATCGACGCGCCGCTGTTTCACACCGCGCATTTTCAGGCCTCGTTCTACCCCCGCGCCACGCGCCCCGGCCATCTGATGATCGAGCCCGGTTTCGGCGCGGCCACGATCGAAGAGTTGCGCGCGCGCGGTCATGATGTGGAGGTTGCGGAGCCCTGGAGCGTCGGTCGTCTGACCGCGGCGCAACGCGATGCCAGCGGGTTGCTGCGCGCCGCCGCCACGCCGCGCCTGATGCAGGCCTACGCGGTTGGCCGGTAAAGCGGCCCTGCGGCAGGAACAGGTTCCTGCCGCAGGGCACGGGATTTGCAGCCGTCAGGCGTTGAGGATCACCTTCATCGCCTTCTCGCGCGCGGCATTGCCGAAAACCTCGTAGGCGTCGAGGATCTCTTCGAGCTTGAAGCGGTGGGTCACCAGCCTGCCCGGATTGACCTTGCCGGAATTCAGCGTCTTGAGCAGCATCGGCGTGGTATTGGTGTTCACCAGCCCCATCGAGATATTGATGTTCTTGATCCAAAGCTCCTCGATATGCAGCTCGACGGGTTTACCATGCACGCCGACATTGGCGATGGCGCCGCCGGCCGAAACGATCTTCTGGCAGATGTCGAAGGTCGCGGGCACGCCCACGGCCTCGATGGCCACATCGACGCCGAGATCATCGGTCATCTTCATGATCTCTTCGACCACATCGACCTCTCCGACCTGAAGCGTATCGGTGGCTCCGAATTGTTTCGCGAGTTCGAGCCGCGCCGGATCCATGTCGATCATCACGATCTTGCCCGGAGAGTAGAATTGCGCGGTCAAAAGCACGGACATGCCCACGGGCCCGGCGCCGATGATGGCGATGGTGTCGCCGGGTTTGACCTTGCCGTATTGCACCCCGATCTCCAGCCCGGTCGGCATGATGTCCGACAGCATCACCAGCGCCTCTTCATCCGCGCCGTCCGGGATCGGGTAGAGCGAATTGTCGCCATGCGGGATGCGCACATATTCGGCCTGCGTGCCGTCGATCAGGTGGCCCAGAATCCAGCCGCCGTCCGAGCAATGCGCATAGAGCTGGCGCTTGCAATTCGGACAGGCGCCACAGGAGGTCACGCAGGAGATCAGCACCGGATCGCCCGGTTTGAAATTGCGCACCGCGGGGCCGACCTCTTCGACCACGCCGACGCCTTCGTGGCCCAGCGTGCGGCCCGGGGTGACGGCGGGAACGTCGCCCTTCAGGATATGCAGATCGGTGCCGCAGATCGTCGTCTTGGTGATGCGCACGATCACATCGGTGGGCTTGTCAATTCCGGGTTTTTCTTTTTCGACCCAGTCTTTCTGACCCGGCCCGTTATACACGAGAGCTTTCATCACATGCCTCCTCTTTCAAAGTCTCGATCGCAACGTAGCATCCCGCCAAACTACGGAAAGGTTGCTCACGTGGTTGCAACTGTCCGATTTTCAGACAGTTTTCACCAGACAGCGCCCGAAAGCGGGGGCTGCCGCAGCGCCGCCCCCGCAAATCATTTTCGGAAACCGGAATCCGAAGGCGATCAGGCCCGTTCCGGCACCTTCATCCCCAGCCAGTCGCGGTAGAAGGTTTCGATATCCGGCTCGAAGTCATGGATCACCGGATACCAGGGCGTCGGCGCCTCGACATCCAGCAGATCGCCGGAGAGCGGGCAGAAATACTCGCGGATCACCTGCCAGTCGGTCGAGGGGGCCATCAGGCGGGGGTAAAGCTCTTCCATCTGTTCGGGCGTGTCGCGCACCCGCACCCGGGCATGCAGTTTCCAGTTCTGATCCCATTCGCAGAAATCGTGGCCGGCCTGCGAACGGATCATCCATTTCATGTCTGACTGGCGCTGCACGATATAGAGCTTGGGCCCCAGCGGCAGGATGATCGGATCGTCCCATTCCACCTGTTCCTGCAACACTTCGAGATAGATCTGGAACCGCTCCTGATCCTTCGGGGTCGAGAGCATGGTATGGAGCGTGTCGCGGTCGATCTTGCCGTCGACGAGGTCTTTGATCTTGGATCTGGTATAGGCCATGATGTCCTCCCTGTGGATTGACCTTGAAGATGAGAGGTCGCGCCCGGTGTCTTTTAAGGGCGCGGCCTGTGCTGGGCTTATTCCTCGACGAACTGGACGGTTTTCACGTCCGGGAGTTCGGAAATATCCATCGAGTATTCGCGCCCGTAGGATGGGATCGGCAGGTCGGCTTCCATCAGCTTCCAGTCGTCCGGCAGGGTCCAGAAGTCGCGGAACTCTTTCTCGAAACGGGGCCCGAGCTTGAAGGAGGCGGCGAACATCTGCTGCACATGGACACCGGCATCCTTGGCGAGGATCTTCTCGCGCTCTGCGGCCATCCACTCCTGCGTCGGCACCGATTGCGCCAGACGGTCCTTGCGGATCTCCGCGCGCCTGGCCCCGGTCGCGGCCATGTCCACGCCCTTCATGCCATCGCCCGCGTCCGACAGGACAACGCCGTAGACGCTCGCGGCGAAACGTTCGAGCAGATAGCCGCCGTTCACGTCATCGGCCACCGACTGCGGTTCGCGGTCCAGCGGATCGCCGAAGCCGGGACCGCCGCGCATGTAGTTCAGGTAGAGGTCGTAATCCTTGAACATCGCTTCGGTGGTGATCGCCTGCTTGTCGCGCTTGATCCGCGCCCCTTCGAGCATGCTTTCATAAACCGGATTTTCCGGGTCGGTATCACCGCCAAAGGGGATCGGGTCGCCATTGGCGATCTTTTCCTTCAGCCCGGTGTCATGGGCCTCGAAACGATAGCCCGAGGCCGCGGGATACCCACCCATCAGACCCCAGTCCGAGCTGATATGGCCGTTGCCCATGAAGAACATCGTCCAGTCCTTGGCGTTCCACACCATGCGCAGGCTTTCGAACCCGCAGCCGCCGCGATACTTGCCCGCGCCGCCCGAGCTGGCCTTGATCTGCCGGCCCAGATAGACCAGCGGCTCGGCCAGTTCCCAGATTTCCATGTCGCCCATGTCGCCCTCGGGGTTCCAGACCGCCGCCGCATGGCTGATCCCGTCGCTATGAGCGCTGGCGCCCACCCCGTTGGCCGCGCATTCGAACGAATTCACCGCATGGATTTCGTCATACTGGTTGAACCCGCCGCCCTGCAGCCAGTTCGAGGTGTTGGCATTGCCCGCGTTCACCTCTTCGAGGTAGCCGCGCCCGAAATAGCTGCGCGACAGCCCGCGCCAGAGCGCCGTCCACGAGGACACGAGGAAGTGCCAGGAATAGCTGAACGCCACCCGCCGGTCGTCTGGATTCATCCACGTTCCCTTGGGCAGGCGAAACTCTGTCCCGTAAGCCGCGCCATCGTTGATCATCTCTGTGGGAATGAGGCTTTGCGTCATCATCACCCAGATGCCGGAGGTAAAGCTTACCTGATGCGCGTTGTACGTGTGCCAGCCCCAGCGGGACGAGCCTTCGAAATCGAGCCGCCACGTGCCATCGCCCCGGATCGTGATTTCCGAGGGCGTGTGCATGATCGTGTCGAGCTTGGCGAAGTCAGAGGGCACGCGCACATCATCATGCGCATAGGGTACGTCGACAAATCCGACCTGGCGGTATTTGCCCGGAATGGTCATCGCCTTGATCCGGTTCTGCAGGCCGACCCGGCCGTGCTCCACCGCCTCGTAGGCGAATTTCCAATAGGCGTCGATGCCCTCGTCTGCGATCACCTCCTGCACCAGATCGCGGATCATGTGGCAGCCGGCGACGCGGGTACGCTCGTCCAGCATCCAGTAGCGGGTGGTGCGTACCATCCGCTGGCTCTCATGCAGCCAGTCACGGTTGAGTATGTCGTTTTCGCCGATCTTGCGGCAGGTGATCGAGTAACCGTCGCCAAAGCGCTGCACCTGCCCGGTGGACATGGACCCCGGCCCGACCGAGCCGGTATCGATCACGTGGGTGACCCCGCCGACCCACCCGATCAGCATGTCCTCGTGGAAGATCGGAACGATGGTGTGGATGTCGCAGGGGTGCACATTCCCGATCAGCGAGTCGTTGTTGCAGAAGATGTCCTTGTCGCGGATGCCGGGATTTTGCTCCCATCCGTTCTCGATCATGTATTTGATCGCCGCGCCCATGGTGCCCACGTGGATGATGATCCCCGTAGACGTCAGGATCGAGTCGCCGGCCGCGTTGTAGAGGGTGAAGCAAAGCTCGCCCTCCTGCTCGACGATGGGGGAGGCCGCGATTTTCTTTGCGGTCTCGCGGGCGTCCACCACACCCGCGCGCAGCCGTGAGAACAGCTTGTTGTACATGATGGGGTCGCTGTCGCGCAGCTCCATCTTCTTAAGCCCGGCGTAGTGGCCGGTGGCCTTGGTCGCCTCCATCAGCCGGTCGCGGTGTTGTTTCAGGGTCTCGCCTCCGCGGACGATGCCGCGGGTCTGGACTTCGGATTGAATGTTCATTGTGTTTCTCCTCCCTGAGAAATCAGACTTCCTTGAGATGGAACAGCCGGTGTTGGTCGAGCCAGGTCTCGAAGCCGCCGGGCACGACAAAGGTGGTGGCGTCGGATTCGATGATCGCGGGGCCGACAACGTGGTTGCCGGGCAACAGGCCCTCCATCTGGAAGATCTGCGCATCCACCCATTCGCGGTGGCGGTAGAACTTGCGCGTGCCCAGCCTGGCCGCGTCCGGGGGCGTTTCCGGGCCGAGCTCTTCCTTCGGAATCCTGGGTTTCTGGATCGGCACGGTGCCGCGCATGATCGCGCCGGTCACCGAATAGCCCAGCTCGGGCGACCGCGCCGAGGCGGAATAGACCCTGCCATAGGTGGCGTTGAACGCCTCGACCAGACTGTCCCAGTCGCCGGCGGTGTGGGCCTGCATGATCGGGCTTTCGATTTCCAGATCGTTGAGCTGGCCGCGGTACTGCATGCGAAAACCCGGCTGCAGTTCCACCTTGTCGGCGGAATAGCCGTTGATTTCGAACTCTTCCAGAACGCGCTCTTTCAGCTCCTGCCAGGCCGCCTGAAGCGTTTGTTCCTGGTTGGCCTTGAGATCGTCGCTCGCGTCCACCGAGATGTTGATGTCCAGTGACTTGTCGTAGCGGTATTCGAAATCCGCCGCAGCACAGCCGAAGGCAGAGAACCCCGCAGCCCATGCCGGTACGATGATGTCCTCGAAGCCAAGCCCCTCGGTGTAGCCGTAGGTGTGTACCGGCCCCGCCCCGCCGTAGGAGAAGCAGACGAAGTTGGCCGGGGTCGAGCCCTTGCCCGAGATCATCGAGCGCAGGTAGTCGCGCAGGTCGCTGTCGAGCAGCTCGATGACGCCGGCGGCGGCGTCTTCGACCGTAAGCCCGAGCGGATCGGCGATCTGTTCCTTCATCGCGTTCCAGGCGCGTTCGCGGTTCAGCTTGACCTGACCACCCAGGAAGTTGTCGGGGTTGAGATAGCCCAGGATCACGTGACAGTCGGAAATCGTGACGGTCTCGATGCCGCTTTCCTCCCAGCAGACCCCGACGCGATATCCCGCCGAATCCGGCCCCAGCTTGATCGCCTTGGTATAGGGATCGAGGCGGATGAAGCTGCCCGCGCCCGCGCCAACCGAATCCATCGCCACAAGCGGCAGGGACAGCACCAGGCGCGCCATATCCGGGTCATTGCGGATGGTAAGCTCATTCTCGGTGATCAGCGCCACGTCGAAGGACGTTCCGCCGATGTCGGAACAGGCGATGTTCTTGTACCCGAGCACCTCGCCCAGATACTTGGCCCCGATCACCCCACCGATCGGCCCCGACACGATGGTTCGGGCCAGTTCCTTGGCCTTCCACGAGATCGTGCCGCCATGGGTCGCCATCACCCGGAAATCGAATTTCGAGCCGTTTTCCTTGAAGGCGCTCGTGATCTGCTGAAGCGTCTGCCGCGAGGGTTCGGCGGCGAACGCCTCGAGGATGGTGGTATTGGTGCGGTGGCTTTCCTTGCGCACCGGGTAATAGTCGGTGGAGGCGAAGACAGGAATTTTCTTGCCCGATTTCTCGATCTCCTCCAGCACGATGTCGCGCACCCGGCGCTCGTGTTCGGGATTGCGATAGCTGTGCAGAAGCGAAATCACGATGCCCTCGACATCCTGCGCGATCAGCTCTTTCGCCGCCGTGTGCGCGGTCGTTTCGCGCAGCGGGATCACCACGTTTCCCGACATGTCGATGCGCTCCATCACGCCGCGCGTCAGCTGACGCGGCACCAGCGGATCGTCGTAATAGTGGGTGTTGAGGTGAATACGGTCCTCATAGGCAAAGCCCAGATAGGCCTGAATGGCGCGGCCCATGCGGTGGAAATCCTCCATCCCCGCATTGACGATCAGCCCGCAGCGCAGGCCCTTGCGCTGCACCACGCGGTTGAGCATGGCCGTGCCGGAATAAACGCCCGTCTGGATCCCCGAGAGCGCTTCCTCCAGCGTCAGCCCCCAGTGTTCCAGCCCCTCACGCGATGAGGCGATCAGCCCGAGCGCTTCGTTGTCCGGCGTGGATTGAGATTTGCCGACCACGAATTCGCCGTCGCTGTCGACAAAGAACGTGTCGGTCATCGTGCCGCCCGCGTCGATGCCAAGCACCTGCACGCTGCGTTTGTTGGATTTGTCCAATGGCATGGTTTTCCTCCCATTGCGCCACCTTTGCCGTGGCATGGGAAAAGCATGCCGCCGGATGCGGGAGTCGTGTTGTTCGAATATCGGACAATCTGTCGGACATGCTGCGGACGCTAAGCCGCAGACGCCGAGGGCCCCCCGGATCCGGCGGGAGCGGCGCGGCGCCCAGAGCGCCCGGCGTCAGTTCCGGCGGCCGCGTGGCAGGCCGTATTGATCGAGTTTGAGGTAGAGCGTGGAGCGCGAAATTCCCAGTTGCCGCGCGGCCTGGGTGATGTTGCCGCCCGCATCGGCGAGCGCATCCAGGATCGCCGACCGTTCGCGCTGGCGCAGCGTGTCGTCGCGTTTTTCGCCGGCTGGCGCGGTGATCTCGGGCGGCAGGTCCGGCACGTCGATCAGACGGTTCAGCGAAATCGCCGACAGCGTCTCCACAAGATTGCGCAGCTCGCGGATGTTGCCGGGCCATGGATGGGCCTGCAAGCGCATGATCGCCTTGGGGGTAAAACGCAGGGCCTTGTCCTGGCGTGCCCGCGCGCAGCTTTCCGAGAGCTGGCGCAAAAGCCCCGGAATGTCGGCGCGCCGCTCGCTCAGCGCGGGCAGGGCGAGCTTGGCCGCCGAAAGGCGAAAATGCAGATCGCCGCGCAGCTCGCCCGATCGCAGGCACTCTGACAGTGTCGCCGCGGACAGGGACATCACCTGCACCGCAGGCCGTTCGCGGGCCAGCGCGGCCAGAGCCTGTGCCAACAGCGCCTGCACCCCGGCGGGCGTTTGTCCCGGTTCATCGAGACAGAGTGTCCCCCCGGTTTCGGCGAGTTGCATGAAACCTGTGCCTGCGGCCTGATCGGCGCGCAGCATGTCCGGGTCGAGCAGGCTGCAATCGACGATCATGAACGGCCGCCCCGCCTGTGCCCCCGCCGCGTGCAGCGCCTGCGCCAGCGTTTCCTTGCCGGTGCCCGGCGCCCCCTCGATCAGCAAGGGCATTCCGCGTTCCACGAACCTGCCCGCCTTGTCGCAGATCTCGGCCATCTGGGGCCCGGTCGCGGCGATGTCGGACAGGGTGACGGCGCGGCCCGAAGACAGGGGCGTACCCCGCCGGTGTGTTGCACGTTTCAGCGTCACGACGACGCCCTGCGCCTCGCCCGGCGGGCCGACAATATCCACCCCCGCCTCGGGCAGGAGCACGCGCATCTGTTCGGCCATGGCGCGGGCGTCTCCCTCGCCGGGCGCGATCAGCCGGGTCACGTCGCCGACCCCGCCGGTCGCCTCCTCCGCTGCCCTGTCGAAGGCCGTGCTCGACCAGACCGGCTGGCCATGGCCATCAAGCAACAAGACTTCATCACCGCCCCAATGGCTGCGGCCAGACAGGAAGGACGCCATCAGACGCTGGTGTTCGCGCAGCCCGTTGCTGCGCATCACCTCTTCGATCTGAAGCGCGAGCGTCACCGAAAGTGCAGAGACCGGCCCCGACAGTTCGCCCGAGGCGCCGGAAATATCCACCGCCCCCAGCACCTCGCCGCTGGCCGGGCAACGCACGGGCGCGGCGGCGCAGGACCAGCGCTGGATCGCTTCGCAGAAATGCTCGACCCCGGAAATGGTGATGGGCTTGCCCATGTGCAGCGCCGTGCCGATGGCGTTGGTTCCGATCGCCCGCTCGTCCCAGCGCCCGCCGGGCTGCAGGTGATTTTCCTGTCCGCGCGCAAGCATGCGGGAATCCCCCGTCGCCTCCATCACGACGCCTCTGTCGTCGCACAAAAGCAGCATCGCGCCGGAGTCGCTGAGCATGTAGCCCGCCCGCTCCAGCACGGATTGCGCCGCCTGACGCAGCCGGGCGTTCCGCCGGCGGATGGTGCGCAATTCCTCCTGCGCCACGCTGGGCGCGAAATTGCGCGCGCCAAGCTGCTTGTCTTCCTGTGATCTGACCCAGGATCTGAGCACGACTTCACGGATGCTGGGGGGCACGCTCCCCAGCGCACGGAATCGCTCCCAGTCCTCCTTCTGGATGCTCTCCGGCATGTATAGCGCCTTGTATCGAGACCAGCGAATTGTAAGGTACCGGGTGCCCCTCATGTCAAGGGCAACTCCGAACACCCTTTGTGCTGCTGCTGGAGGGGGGCATCGGGATGCCCGTCTTCGACATGCGGAACTTTCGCAGCGACCTTCCGCGCTGCATTGCGGCCCGGGGGCGGCGCACGGCCCGTATCCGGGCGCGCTTGCGATCCGCTGTGGGATTAAGGTGAGCTAAACCAGAAGCCAGCTCAGCCCGGCTTGTGGTGACGATCCTGTTGCGCATACTGGCCGAAACGGCAGGATGGGAACGCGCAGATGGCCCGGACGGACAAACTCAAGCTCGGCACTTTCGTCTACACCTTCGGGTTCCACCCGGCGGCCTGGCTGCATCCGGGATCGGATGTGAACGGGGCCAATGATATTGCCCATCTGGCCAAGGTGGCCACGGTCTCGGAGGCGGCGAAGTTCGACTTCATGTTTTTCGCCGACAGCCCGGCGGCGGCCGTGGGCCACCCCGAGGCACTGGCCCGCCAGCCCACCAAGATGAACCGGTTCGAGCCGATCACCGCCATCACCGCGCTGAGCATGGTGACCGAAAACCTGGGCTTCGTCGCCACCGCCTCGACCAGCTACTACGAACCTTACAACATCGCCCGGCTCTATGCCTCCGCCGACCATATCTCGGGCGGGCGGATCTGCTGGAACGTGGTCACGTCGGACCATGACGAGACCGGCTATAACTACAACCGCCAAGGGCTCGATCCCCATGCCGACCGGTATGACCGGGGCGAGGAGTTTCTCGACGTGGTGTTCGGCCTGTGGGACAGCTTTGAAGATGACGCCCTGCTGCTGGACCGGGAAAACGGTCTCTATCATGATCACACCAAGCTGCATCAGCTTGATCACGCCGGCCCCCATTTTCAGGTGCGCGGGCCGCTGAACATCGCCCGTACCCCGCAGGGGCGCCCGGTAATCGCCCAGGCCGGCGGGTCGGAGCGGGGGCGCGAACTGGCGGCCCGGACGGCGGAGATTGTCTTTTCGCTGGCTTCGAACATCGACAAGAACAGGGCCTTCTACAAGGACGTCAAATCGCGCATGGCGAAATACGGGCGCGACCCCGGCGACCTGAAAATCATGCCGGGAATCGTGATCAACGTGGGCGAGACCCGCGCAGAGGGCGAGGCGCGGGCGCGCGAGATGGTCGACCTGATGCATCCCGAGGTGGGCCTGCTGATGCTGCAGGAATTCCTTGAAACCGATCTGCACGGCTCGGATCTGGACGCGCCGTTCCCGATGGAGCGGATGCCGGAAAAGGCCAAGGGTTCGGTCGCCATGTTCGAAGAGGTGAGGGAATTCGTCACCCAGGGCCACACGCTGCGCGAGCTGATCACCCATTACGCGCGGAAGCATACCGGCAACGGGCTGACCGGGTCTTGCATGGAGGTCGCGGATTTCATGCAGGAATGGTTCGAGGCCGAGGCCGCCGACGGCTTTATCCTGATGTGCCCGACGCTGCCTGCGAGCCTCGAGGATTTCACCCGGCTGGTGGTGCCCGAACTGCAGCGCCGGGGGCTGTTCCGCGAGGCGTATGAAGGCGCGACCCTGCGGGAAAACCTCGGGCTGAGCTGGCCGGAAAACCGCTATACGCTGGCGCGCGGGACCGCGGCGGGATAGGGCGCCATGCCCGCAAGCGTCTGGAGATGCCAATGACCCATCCCGCCCTGTCAGACCTTACCGCAAGATTCGGCGCGCGTATCGAGACCGGGCAGGCGATGCGCGACCAGCACGGCGCCGGGGATGGCTGGCACCCCGCCGCGCCGCCTGATGCGGTGCTGTTTGCCGAGACCACCGCGGATGTCTCGGCGGCGCTGGCGATCTGCAACGCGCACGGGTTTCCGGTGGTGGCCTTCGGCCACGGCTCGTCGATCGAGGGGCAGACACAGGCGGTGAAGGGCGGGCTGTGCATCGACCTGACCCGCCTGACCCGGATTCTGCGGGTCAGCGCTGCGGATATGGATGCGACCGTTGAGGCGGGGGTAACGCGCCAGGCCCTGAACGGGCATCTGCGCGACACGGGGCTGTTTCTGCCCATCGACGTGGGCGCGCACGCCACCATCGGCGGGCTGGCCTCGACCCGCGCCTCGGGCACCATGACGGTGCGCCACGGAACCATGCGCGACCGTGTGCTGGGTCTGACGGTGGTCCTGCCCGACGGTGAGGTGATCCAGACAGGGGGGCGGGCGCGCAAATCCGCCTCGGGCTATGATCTGACCGCGCTTTTTGTCGGGTCCGAAGGAACGCTGGGCATCATCACCGAGCTGACCTTGCGCCTGACCGGCATCCCCGAGGCCGTGCGGGCCGGGATGTACAGCTTCACCGATATCGCCGGGGCGACCGAAACCGTGCTCGAGGCGCTGCAAGGCGGGCTCTGCCTGAACCGGATCGAGCTGTTGGACGGGCTGCAGATGCGGGCAATCAACGCCTATAACGGCACCGAGCACCCCGAGACGGCGACCTTGATGATCGAAATGGCCGGGTCCGGGGCGCAGGTGGCCGCCGATCTGGAAATGTTCGGCGCGCTGGCCGCGGATCACGGCGCGGCGGCACGGCCCTGCCGGACGCCGGAGGAATACTCCGCGCTCTGGGCATTGCGGCATTCGGCGCTTTATGCGGCGCGGGCGCTGCGCCCGGGCTGCAAGAGCCTTTCCACGGATGTCTGCGTGCCTGTCTCGGAACTGCCGGGGATCATCGCCCGGATAGAGGCCGAGATCGCGGCGGCGGGTGTCGTCGCCCCGCTACACGGCCATGTGGGGGACGGGAATTTCCATCTGGTGATGCTGTTCAATCCGGAGAAACCGGACGAGCAGGAAGCGGTGCGCCGGCTGAACGCCCGGCTGGTGGAGATGGCGCTGGACCATGGCGGAACGGCGACGGGCGAGCATGGCGTCGGGCTGGGCAAGAAAGCCTTCATGGAGGCGGAGCATGGCGCCGCCCTCGGCCTGATGCGGCGGCTGAAACAGGCCGTCGACCCCAAGGGCATCCTGAACCCCGGCAAGATTTTCGATCTTTAGGGGGTGCCGCCCGCGCCGACATGTCTGTACATATTCGGATGGATGAGGGATCTTGCGGCCCATCACGCCCCGGATCGGCAGCCGCTCGTCCACTCAGACTTAAGGTATATGCGCCAGCATGGCTTCGACACGCTCGACAGAAACGCTCCACTCCAGAATTCTCGAGGATATCCGGAAAAAGATCGTCGATGGCGTGTGGCGACCCGGGCATCAGATGGCCAGAGAAACCGATCTGGCCGAAAGCTACGGCGTCTCGCGCATGACCATGAACAAGGTTCTGACGCAGCTTGCGGTGGAAGGGTACGTCATCCGCCGCAAGCGCAGCGGAACCTTCGTGGCACGGGCGCGGGCGCAATCGGCGGTGCTTGAGATCAACAATATCGGCGATGAGGTGGCAGCGCTCGGGCGCAGCTATCGCTGGGCGCTGGGGCGCTGTGAACGGCGCCATCTGGATCAGGCGGATTTGCGGCGGTTCGGCATCCGGCGGGAGGTGATCGAAGACGAGGTTCTGTATCTTCAGGGCGTCCATTTCGCCGATGATGCCCCCTTCTGCCTCGAGACCCGGGCCATCAACCTGAGCGTTGTGCCGCAGGCTTGCGATATCAATTTCGCCGCCGAGGTGCCGGGAAGCTGGCTTTTGAAAACCATGCCGTGGAGCACCGCGCGCCATCAGGTCCGGGCGATCAACGCCCAGGGCGAAGAGGCGAAATTGCTGGAACTGCCGGTCGGCGCGGCCTGTCTCGAAATCCTGCGGGAAACGAAGATCGACGCCGATTGGGTGACCTGTGCCCGGTTTCTCTATCCGGGCGAGGCGCATCAACTGGTCGCGGAGTTCGAAGCCCGGGCAGGGGGCGAGGGGCTCAACCCGCGCCCGGAGTCCTGAGGATATCGACGATCAGGCCATTGTCGCCGGTCACACCTTCCGGCACGTCCAGATCCGGCGCGAGCGTGGCCAGGTCGTGGCGCACCATGCCCAGGGGCGGGATATCCGCGCAGGCCAGAAGATAGCGCGCGACGGAGGCGTCTGGCTGACAAGGCGCGCCGGACGCCCGCCAGACAGCGCAGGCATGGGGCGCGCGGACCATGACGTTCAGTACAAGAAGGGCCCCGCCCGGCACGACCGCGTGGCAGGGCGCCGCGCCGGAAAAGACCGCCGGGCCGCTGCCCGCCCCGGTGGTGATCCGCGAGCCGTCGGCGAATTCGAGCGTCATCGGGCCACCTTCCAGCACTGTCAGCGATCGAGAGACGCCGGGAAAGGTCGAAAACGGCACTGATTGCGCGATCCTGGCGGTGCTGATCCGCCAGTGAAAATCCTCGAACCCGGCGCCGTGTGGCATGCTCAGGATTTCGGCGGTTTGCCCGCCGCCGTTTTTCCACGGGGCGAAGCGGCGCTCTGCCGTCCTGTGCAGGGGGATCATGTGCCCAGAATGCGGGGCAGTTTCAGCCCGTGTTCACGGGCGCAGGCGATCGCCTCGGGATAGCCCGCATCCGCGTGGCGCCAGACGCCCGAGGCCGGATCGTTCCACAGCACCCGCTCCAGCCGTTTCGCGGCCCCGCGCGTGCCGTCGGCGCAGATCACCACGCCCGCATGCTGGGAAAAGCCCATGCCGACGCCGCCGCCATGGTGCAGGCTGACCCAGGTCGCGCCGCTGGCCGTGTTGACCAGCGCGTTCAGAAGCGGCCAGTCCGACACCGCGTCGGAGCCATCGCGCATCGCCTCGGTTTCACGGTTGGGCGAGGCGACGGAGCCCGCGTCGAGGTGATCCCGCCCGATCACCACCGGGGCTTTCAGTTCGCCCGAGGCCACCATCTCGTTGAATTTCAGCCCCGCCCGGTGTCGGTCGCCAAGGCCGATCCAGCAGATCCGCGACGGCAGGCCCTGAAAGGCGATCCGTTCGCGCGCCATGTCGAGCCAGCGGTGCAGATGGGTGTTTTCGGGAAAGAGCTCTTTCATCGCCTGATCGGTCTTGTAGATGTCTTCCGGGTCGCCCGACAGCGCCGCCCAGCGGAACGGGCCGATGCCCTTGCAGAACAGCGGGCGGATATAGGCGGGCACGAAGCCGGGGAAGGCGAAGGCATCCTCCAGCCCCTCGTCCCTGGCGACTTGGCGGATATTGTTGCCGTAATCCAGCGTCGGCACGCCCGCCGACCAGAACCCGACCATGGCGGCCACGTGCTCTTTCATCGACGCGCGTGCCGCGGCCTCGACCTCCTTGGGCGCCGTTTCCTGCCGCGCGCGCCAGTCGGCGACGCTCCAGCCCCTGGGCAGATAGCCGTGCAGCGGGTCATGGGCCGATGTCTGGTCTGTCACGATGTCGGGGCGGCCATTGGGCAGGGGTTCGCCCGCCTGCATGCGGCGCAGGATCTCGGGGAAGATGTCGGCGGCATTGCCGATGAGCGCGACCGATTTCGCCTCGCCCGCCTCCGTCCAGCGGCCGATCATCGCCAGCGCCGCGTCCAGCGAATGGGCTTTCTCGTCGCAGTAACGGGTGCGGATGCGGAAATCGGCGCGGGTCTCGTCGCATTCGACCGTCAGACAGCAGGCCCCGGCCATCACCGCCGCCAGCGGCTGCGCCCCGCCCATGCCGCCCAGGCCGCCGGTGAGGATCCATTTGCCGGTCAGGTCGCCGCCATAGTGCTGACGCCCCGCCTCGGCGAAGGTCTCGTAGGTACCCTGCACGATGCCCTGGGTGCCGATGTAGATCCAGGACCCGGCGGTCATCTGGCCGTACATCATCAGGCCCTTCTTATCGAGTTCGTTGAAATGATCCCAGTTGGCCCAGTGGGGCACGAGGTTCGAATTGGCGATCAGCACCCGCGGTGCGTCCGCATGGGTGCGGATCACGGCGATTGGCTTGCCCGACTGGACGATCAGCGTTTCATCGGCTTCCAGCTCGCGCAGGGCGCCCACGATCGCGTCGAAATCCTCCCACGTGCGGGCGGCGCGCCCGATACCGCCGTAAACCACCAGCTCATGCGGGTTTTCGGCCACATCCGGGTGCAGGTTGTTCATCAGCATCCGCATCGGCGCCTCGGTCTGCCAGCTTTTGCAGGTCAGTTCGGTTCCGGTGGGGGGGAATACATCGCGGATATTATGGCGGGGGTCGGTCATGGCGGGGTCCTTCTAGCGCGGGATCTGTGGCGCAAGGTCGATCAGGTCTTGCAGGATGGGTTTGAGAGTGGCGCGCAACTGCTCTGCCTTGGCCGGGTCGAGCGCGAAATCCGGCTCTTCCAGCGCAAGATGGGTGGATTGGGCAAGCTCCATCTGGATCGCGTGAATGCCGGTTTCGGGCCGGCCGTAGTGGCGCGTCGTCCAGCCGCCCTTGAACCGGCCGTTGGTCACGGTCGTGCGGCCCGAGGCGTCGCAGTGGCGGCGCAGAGCGGCGGTGACAAGGGGATCGCAGGTGGCGCCGCCGTTGTCGCCGATATTGAAATCCGGCAGCGTACCCTCGAAAAGCCAGGGGATCACCGAGCGGATAGAGTGACAATCATACAGGATCGCCACGCCGTGAAGGGCACGCACGCGCGCCAGTTCTGCCTGCAGCGCGGCATGGTAGGGGGCGTGCCATCTGGCCAGCCGCGCGGCAATGGCGGCGGCGTCGGGCGGGCTGTTCCAGATGGGGGCGTTGTCGAAGGTGGTTATGGGCACCAGCCCGGTGGTGGTCTGGCCGGGATAGAGGCTGGCCCCGCCGGGATCGCGGTTGGCGTCGATCACATAGCGGTGGAAATTGGCCGCCACCGCCGTCACCCCGGGCACCAGATCGCGGTAGAGCGCATCCACATGCCAATCCGTGTCGCGCAGGGTCAGCCCTTCGGCGTTCATCTCGGCACGGATGGCGTCCGGCACCCAGGTTCCGGTGTGGGGGAAGCCCAGCACCAGGGGGCTGTCGCCGCGCGTTACGGTCACGGGATGCATCAGAAGACCCCCGGCAGGTCGAGGCCCGCGCTATCGGCCAGCGCGCCGCTTTGCACGAGTTGCGCGGCGGCTTCCAGATCCGGGGCCATGAAACGGTCATCGCCCAGTTCCGCGACCCCGCCCCGCAGCGTCGCGATGGCCGCGCTCAGCGCGGGCGAGGTGCTGAGAGGGCCGCGCAGCGCGATCCCCTGCGCGCCCGTGATCGCCTCGATGCCGATGATATGAAAAAGGTTTCCGGTCATCTGCAACAGCCGCCGCGCCCCGTGGCAGGCCATGGAAACGTGATCTTCCTGATTGGCCGAGGTCGGGGTGCTGTCGACGCTGGCGGGATGGGCGAGCTGTTTGTTCTCGCTCATGAGCGCGGCCGAAGTTACCTCGGCGATCATGAGCCCGGAATTCAGCCCCGGCTTGGGCGACAGGAAGCCGGGCAGGCCATAGCTCAGCGCCGGGTCCACCAGCATGGCGATCCGCCGCTGGGCGATGGCGCCGATCTCGGCCACGGCAAGCGCGATCTGGTCGGCGGCGAAGGCCACCGGTTCGGCATGGAAATTCCCGCCCGACACGACGGCGCCGTCGGACAGGACCAGCGGGTTGTCCGTGGCGGCATTGGCTTCGATTTGCAGGGTCCGGGCGCATTGCCTGAGCAGATCCAGGCAGGCGCCGGTCACCTGGGGGTGACAGCGCAGGCAGTAGGGATCCTGCACGCGTTCGTCATCGTCGCGGTGGGCTTCGCGGATGTCGGAGCCGTTCAGCAGCGCGCGCAGGGCCGCGGCCACCTCGATCTGGCCGGCATGGCCGCGCAGGCTATGTATTTCCGCACGGAAGGGCGCGGTCGATCCCATGGCCGCGTCGGTGGAAAGCGCCCCGGTCACGATGGCGGCCTGCACGGCGCGGGTGGCCCGGAAAAGCCCGGCCAGTGCCAGCGCGGTAGAGACCTGGGTGCCGTTGATCAGCGCCAGCCCCTCTTTCGCCGACAGCTCGATCGGGGCCAGCCCGGCACGGGCCAGCGCCTCGGCGCCCGGCAGACGATCACCGTTCAGCTGAGCCTCGCCGGCGCCGATCATCACCGCCGCCATATGCGCAAGAGGCGCCAGATCGCCCGAGGCCCCGACCGATCCCTTTTCGGGGATCACCGGCAGCACACCCCTGGCCAGCATTCCTTCCAGCAGGGCCACAAGCTCGGGCCGCACGCCCGATGCGCCCCGGCCCAGCGACATCAGCTTCAGCACCATGATCAGGCGCACGATCTCGGGGGGCAGCGGTTCGCCCACGCCGCAGCAATGGCTGAGGATCAGGTTCCGCTGCAGCGTGGCAACGTCTTTGGCGGCGATCCGGATCGAGGCGAGCTTGCCGAAGCCGGTATTCACGCCATAGACGGGTGCATCGCCGGCGGCCACTTCGGCGATACGGGCGGCGGCGCGTTCGATCCCAGGACGGGCATCCCCCGACAGGGTTACCTCGCATTGCTCCCAATAGATGCGGGCAAGGGTGTCGAGCGTCACCGTGCCGGGTGTGAGCGTTTCAGTCATGTGTGACGGTCCCTTGGAAAACACGCGAATGCATGGGGTTCAGCCCGAGCCGGCCCACCAGTTGCGCCGCCGTCTCGGCGTTCCAGACGGTGAAATCGGCGGACATGCCCGGCGCCATGCGCCCGGTTTCCCCGGCAAGGCCAAGCGCGCGGGCGGCGTGGCGCGTGACGCCGTCCAGACATTCGGCCACGGTCATGCCGAAAAGAACGGCCCCCATGTTCATCGTTAGAAGAAGCGAGCTGACGGGCGAGGTGCCGGGGTTGCAATCGGTGGCCAGCGCGATCGGCACACCGGCCTTTCGCAGCGCGTCCAGCGGCGGCTTGCGGGTTTCGCGCAGCATGTAGAACGCGCCGGGCAGAAGAACGGCGACAGTGCCGGAAGCGCGGATCGCCGCCACATCTTCGGCGGTGGCATATTCGAAATGTTCGACCGACAGTGCATTGAAGCGGGCCGCCAGCAGGGTTCCGCCAGAGCGGGTGAGCTGTTCGGTATGCAGCTTGACCGGCAGGCCCAGAGCGGCGGCACGGGCGAAGAGCGGCTCTATTTCGGCGGCGGAAAACGCGATGCCTTCGCAGAACGCATCGACCGCGTCCACCAGCCCCTCGGCATGGGCCCGCTCGAGCCCGGCGATGGCCACGTCCTGAATATATCCGGTTTTTCCGCCCGGATAATCTGGCGGCATCGCATGAGCGGCGAGCCAGGTCGTGCGGATCCGCACCGGGCGCAGTTCGGCGAGCTTTCTGGCGGCGCGGAGCATGTTCAGCTCGGTTTCGATTTCCAGCCCGTAGCCGGATTTGATCTCGACGGTGGACACGCCCTCGCCGAGAAGCGCGTCGAGCCGGGGCAGCGAGGCGGCGATCAGCCCGTCCACATCAAGCGCACGAGTCGCTCGCATGGAAGACACGATCCCGCCACCCGCGCGGGCGATGTCCTGATAGCTGGCACCTTCGAGCCGCATCTCGAATTCCTGCGTCCGGTCGCCGCCGTGCACCAGATGCGTGTGGCAATCTATGAACGCGGGGGTCACAAGCCGGCCTTCACAATCGATTGTCCCGGCGCCGTCCCGCGGCAGAGCCGGGGCGATGGCGGCGATGCGCCCGTCTTCGACAAGGATATCTTGCAGCGGCCCGGTGCTGCCGGCCGCCTCGCCCAGCCGGGCGTTGATCCAGAGCAGTTTCTGCGGCAACTCGCTCTCCCCATCCGTCTTGGATATTGCGTCTCCGACAAATAAGTATATACATAAAAACAGGCCCTTTGGAAGTGGAATTTTCACCCCGGCAAGGTCCACCATGTCGATGTGAGCGAAGGAGCGCATGATGATCTTTGCCAAGCAGGCCCTGCTGCCCGGCGGATGGCAGGCGAATATTCGCCTGACGTTGGACGGCGGGCATGTTCTGAGTGTTGAGACAGGCGCAGCGCCATTCCACGGCGATGTGACGGTCGATTGTCTTGTGCCGGGCATGCCCAATGCCCACAGCCACGCGTTCCAGCGCGGGTTTTCAGGTATGACAGAGCGGCGCGGCGCCGGGCGCGACAGTTTCTGGACCTGGCGCGAGATGATGTACCGCTTCGCCCTGTCGGTGCAGCCGGAGGATGTGCAGGCGTTGGCCGAGATGGCGTATGTGGAGATGCTGGAGGCGGGGTATACCCGGGTGGGCGAGTTTCACTATCTGCATCACGATACCGACGGTTCCTTCTATGACAATCCCGCGGAACTCTCGGCGCGCATCTTCGCGGCGGCCCATGAGACCGGGATCGCCCTGACCCATTTGCCGGTTTTCTACGCGCACGGCGGCTTCGGCCCGGTTCAGGCCGATGACGGCCAGCGGCGGTTTCTGCACGGGCTGGACACGTTCGGCGAACTGGTCGAGGCCTGTGACGCGATGGTGACCCGGCCGCAGGATCGCGTGGGCTATGCGCCGCATTCCCTGCGCGCGGCCAGCCAAGAAGAGTTGGCCCGCCTTGCGCAAGCGTTCCACGGGCGAAAGACCCATATCCATATCGCGGAGCAGATGAAGGAGGTCGAGGATTGCCTGGCCTTTCATGGTCAGCGCCCCGTGGCCTGGGCGATGGACAATCTGCCGGTGGATGCGAACTGGTGCCTGATCCACGCGACCCATCTGACTGATGAGGAAAGGCGCGCGATTGCGTCTTCCGGCGCGGTGGCAGGGCTGTGCCCGGTGACCGAGGCCAATCTCGGCGACGGGATGTTTCCCGCGATTTCATATCTGGCCGAGGGCGGCCGGATCGCGATCGGAACGGATTCAAATATCCGGATCGATGTGGCCGAAGAGTTGCGCACGCTCGAATACGGCCAGCGGCTTTTCCATCGCGCACGAAACATGCTGGCCGGAGAGGGCGGTTCCACCGGGCGGCGGTTGTTCGAGGCCAGCCTGACCGGGGGCGCGCAGGCCCTCGACGCGCCGCCGCCCGTGATCGCGCCCGGGATGCCTGCGGATCTCGTGGCGCTTTGCGATCCGCTGACGCTCGTCGCCGAAGGGGATCAGATGCTCGACCGCTGGATCTTTGGCCGGGACATGGCCGTTTCCGATGTCTGGGCGGGGGGGCGCCATGTGGTCACGGACGGGCGACATGTGTGCCGTGATCGCATTCAGATGCGCTTCGCCGAGGCGCTCGGGCGGGTTCTGGCCTGAACCTATAGGCTTTGGGCCAGCGCCTCCAGAAACTGATCGTTCTCGCGCGGCAACCCCACGGACACGCGAATGAAGGTCTCATAGCCGGCCTGTTTCCACGGTTTCACGATCACGCCATGGTCGATCAGCCGGTCGGCGACCTCGACCGAAGCCTTGCCAGTGTCGACAAACAGGAAATTGCCCTTCGATGGCAGAACCTCCAGCCCGCGCCCGATCAGCGCGCCGGTCATCCGGGCACGCTCTTCAAGGGTACGTACGACAGCGGCGCGCATGGCTTCGGGGTGGCGGATGACGGCAAGCGCTGCGGCCTGGGCAACGGCGTTGACGTTGAAAGGCGTGCGGACAAGGTTCATGCCCCGGATCAGATCGTCGCAATTCGACAGACCATAGCCGATCCGCAGCCCGGCAAGCCCCCAGGCCTTGGAGAAGGTCCGCAATATGAGCAGTGGCTTGTCATGATCCTTCAGCAATTCGGTTCCCGGCTGATAGTCAGCGCCCAGAGCGTATTCCACATAGGCTTCATCCAGGCACAGCACACTTTCAGGATGCTGTGCCCGGAGCAGCGCGGCAAGCTCATCGGGGTGCAGCCACAGGCCCGCAGGGTTCATCGGGTTGGCCAGAACTGTCAGGCGAACCGGGCGCGCCACGGCGGCAAGCAAGGCCGCGACGTCGATCTCGCGGCCCTCGGTCAGCCCGACCCGGACGACAGCGGCCCCCATCATCCGCGCGTAATCCTCGTGCAGCGGGAATGAGGGGTAGAGCGTCACGGCCTGATCCCCCGCGCGCAGGGTGGCCCGCGCCAGCACGTTCAGCAGATCCTCCGACCCGCCGCCGAAAATCACTCGCTCTGCTGGAATACCCGCCTGCCGCGCCAGCAGACCGGCCAGCGCGCGGGCCTCCGGGTCGGGATAGAGATGCGCGTTTCTGATTGCCGCGCCCATTGCCGCAAGAGCTTCTGCGGGCAAACCGAAAGGGTTCTCGTTCGAGGCCAGCTTCGCGATCGGCTGCCCGCCGCAGCGGCGCGCAACATCCTCCAGCGCCAGACCGGCATTATAGGGCCCGATACCCGCAAGCTCGGGGCGCAGCGCGAATTTCGGTGCGGGCATGGGGATCTCCGTTGGCTCGTTCTGGCGTCGAGGGCATCACTTATGTATAGACAAGTCAAGATCGAGGTGGGGGAGGCGTCGCCCGCCGGCACTCAGGCCCCGGATCTGACTGCCTCGGCCATCACGCACAGCAGCTCGAACATCACCGATACGCCCGCCAGCGCGGTCAGCCCGCCCAGATCGAAGGGGGGCGAAACCTCGACCATGTCGGCGCCGATGATGTTCACGCCCGAGAGCGCCCGGACCACTTCGAGGGCCTGACAGGTGTTCGGGCCGCCCACTTCGGGGGTGCCTGTCCCCGGCGCAAAGGCCGGATCGATGAAGTCGATGTCATAGCTCACATAGCTCGGGCCGGTGCCCAGAATCTCGCGCGCCTCGGCCATCACATCGGGCACGCCCCGCGCGAAGAATTCGCCGATCTCGATGATGCGGATGCCCACTGCCTTGGCGAAATCGCGGTCTTCGGTGTCGTACATGGTGCCGCGAATGCCGATCTGGACCATCTTCTTCGGGTCCAGAAGCTCCTCCTCCACCGCCCGGCGGAAAGGGGTGCCATGGGTATACCTCTGCCCGTCGAAATAGCTGTCGAACAGATCCGTATGGCTGTCGAACTGGATGAAGCCGAGCGGCTCTCCGGCCACGGCCCGCAGGATGGGCAAGGAGCTGAGGTGATCGCCCCCGGCGGTCAGGGGGCGGATCCCGGCCTTGACCACCTGCCCGTAGAATTCGGTGATCCTGGCCATGCTGTTTTCAAGGCTGGCCGGGTTGGGCGGCACGTCGCCCAGATCGGCGCAATTGACCATCTCGAAGGGCCGCAACCGCGTACTGCCGTTCTGCGCACGCATCATGGTGGAGGCGTCGCGCAGCGCTCTGGGCCCGTGGCGGGTGCCCGGGCGGTTGGTGGTGCCGCCATCCCACGGCACGCCGATCAGTCCGATCTGAACAGCGTTCAGGCGCGGATCGTCGAGCGGCACAAGGGGCAGGCGCATGAAGGTCGGAATTCCGGCATAGCGGGGCAGGTCGAAGCCGGAGACGGGCGTGAAATCGGACATTGGTGTGTTCCTTTTTTCGGAGTGTGCTCGGGGCTGCCGGGCAGCCGTTTGTGTTTCGTCATATTGGGCGTTCAGGCTGGGCTGTTGGCATCACGGTTCATCCCGGGCTTTTGCGCAAAGCCGCGGCCTGCTGACGGCCCCGCGCCAGGAGCCAGTCGCGAAGCGCCGCGCCGCCGGGCTTTTCCAACGCCGCGCGAGACCAGCAGAGGCTGTAGGGCACGCTCAGCGGCAGGCAACGCTCAAAGGGCACGACAAGCTGGCCGCTTTCCAGTTCGCGGGCCATCATGGCGACCTGGCCCAGCACCACCCCCTGACCGGCCACGGCGGCGTCGATGGCGGTGGCGGTCAGGGCAAAGCAGAGCACGGCGGGTGATGCCGGGGTGCCCCCCACGCCGTGGTGCGCCGCCCACCGCTCCCAGCTTGGCGGATCGAAGCGGTCATAGCGGGCGCTCCACCGAATCTGCAAGCGGGGCAGGCGCAGCAGATCTGAGGGGTCTTGCAACGGCATCCCCTGCACCAGATGCGGCGCACAGGCAGGCACCACCTGATCGGTGAAAAGCTCCGCGCCTGCGTGGCCGGCGGCAGGCGGCCCCAGGAGCATTGCAAAATCCACGCCGTCCCGGTCGAAATCCGGCGTGTCTTCGCTGCTGATCAGCCGAAGGGGCCAATCGGTATTTTCATCGCCCCAGGCATACAGGCTGCGGCCCAGCCATTTCGCGGTAAGGGTGGGCAACCCGCTGACGGTCAGCGTCTCGCTGTCCCGCGCCCGGGTCAAGGCATCATCGGCGCCGGAAAGCCGGGCGAAGCCCGCCGCCAGTTCGGTGTGATAGAGCCTGCCCCAGCGGGTCAGCACCAGCCCGCGCCCGCGCCGCTCCAGCAGGGTGACGCCCAGATGGGTTTCGAGCCGCCGCACCTGCTGGCTGACAGCACCGGGCGATACGCCCAGCTCTGCCGCCGCCGCCTGCATCGAGCCGCGCCGCCCGACCGCCTCGAAGCATTCCATCGCGCGCAGGTAAGCGGGCCCCGCCATCGCGCCCTAGCCGTGGGCCGGGGTGAACCGGGCCTGCATCTTGTGCTGCGCGCCGGGATAGGAAAAGCTTGCCATGGTCACCGCCTCGCCGTTCTTCCATGTCCGCCGTGTCATGGTCAGGCAGGCGGCGCCGGGGCTGATCTTCAGCAGATCCGCCAGGGCCGCATCGGCATTCACCGCAGCGATCTCGTTGACGGCCTCGCTCCACGGCACATGCTCCAGAAGCCAGACGCCGGGCGCGGTATCGGTAAAGGTCTCTGCTTTGGCCTCGGGCACCGCATCCAGAAATATCATCCGGGCTTCGAGGCAGAACGGCATGTTGTCACTGAAATGCAGGCAGGTGACATGCAGGGCCGGCGCTTCCTCCGAAAGCGCCTCTCCGGGCCAGATCCTGCCCGCGCTGCCGTATCGCCGGCTCAGGATCTGATGCCGGTACCAGCCGCCGCGCGACAGGACCTCTTCCTTCACGTCATGGATTTCCAGCACCGCATTGAGCGACTTTTGCGGCAGCACCACCGAGCCGACGCGCCGCCGCCTGAGGATCAGCCCCGCCGCGGCGAGCTGGGTCATGACCTTGTTCACCGTCATCCGGGAGCAGCCATAGATCTCGCTCAGATCCAGCTCCGACGGGATCTTGTAGCCGGGCGGCCAATCGCCGGAGAGGATTCGCCTTTCCAGATCATGCCGGATCGTCTCGTGCAGGGATTTGGGTGCGGATCTCGGGCCGTCGTCTTCCATGGGTTATTTCAGCATCGATGCGCCGCGGTCCAGGTAGGTATCCAGAAACTGTTCCAGCCGCGGATGCCGCGGGGCGGCAAACACCTTTTCAGGCGTATCATGGAACAGCAACTTGCCCTGATCGAGAAAGCAGACAGTGTTGCCCACAGACGCGGCAAAGCCGATCTCATGGGTCACAGCCACCATTGTCATGCCCTCATCGGCCAAGGCGCGCATCACGTTCAGCACCTCGCCGGTGAGTTCGGGATCCAGCGCCGAGGTCGGCTCGTCAAACAGCATGATCGTCGGGTCCAGGGCCAGCGCCCGCGCGATCGCCACCCGTTGTTGCTGACCACCCGAAAGCTGGGAAGGATAGTGCCCCGCGCGATCTTCCAGCCCGACCTTCGTGAGCTGGGCCATGGCGCGCTCTTCGGCCTCTTTCCGAGGCATCTTTCGCACCCGGCGCAAGGCGGCCGAGACATTGCCGAGGGCCGTCATATGCGGCCACAGGTTGAACTGCTGGAACACCATGCCGACCTTGGAGCGGGTGGCGCGCAGCTCGGACGGGCTTTGCGCGCGGCGTTTTCCGTCTTTTTCGATGAACCCCAGCGGCTCCCCTTCGATCAGGATGCTGCCGCTGGTGGTCTCTTCCAGAAAGGCCATGCAGCGCAGGAGCGTGGACTTGCCCGAACCGGACGGGCCGATCAGGCAGGTGACCTCTCCGCGCGGGATTTCCAGATTGATGTCCCGCAAGACCAGCGTCTCGCCATAGCGTTTGGAGACGTTCTGCACGGAAATGGCGGGTGTGGTCATATCAGCTACTCAGTTTGGACAGGCGGCGTTCGGCGATCCGGCCAAGGAAATTGGACAGCTCGACCAGCCCCCAATAGACAAGGGCCAGCACCACGATGGCTTCGACAAAGGCATATTGCTGAGAGCCGATCGCCTGCACCGTCATGGTCATTTCGGGAACGGTGATCAGCGATAGCAGCGCGGTTTCCTTCAACAGGATCACCGCCATGTTGTTGGCGGGCGGCAACACCAGAAGCGCCATTTCCGGCAATTGAACGTAAAGGATGGTCTGCAACCGGGTGAACCCCACGCAATCGGCGGCCTCGGCATGGCCGGTGGGCACGGAATTGTAGCCGGCGCGGAAGATCTCGGCGTAATAGGCTGCGCCGTAGATGCTGAGCCCCAACAGCCCGGCCGGTATCGGATCAAGCCGGATGCCGATGTAGGGCCCCCCGAAATAGAGCAGGAAGATCTGCACCAGAAACGGCGTGCCCCGCAGGATCTCGACCGGGACAGAAAGCAGCTTGTCCATCAGTCGCCCGCCATAGCGGCGCAGGGTGGCGACGAGAAACCCGATGGCGGCGGCCAGTATCGTGCCCACGATCCAGATCAGGATCGTGACGCCCAGCCCGGCGATGATTTGCGGGCCCTTGGCGAGAATGACGGCGAAATCGAAATTCATGGGCGGCCTCGAAACCGAAGGGGGGCGGGCCCGTTCATTTGGCGGGCAATCCCGGAAGCGCGACTTCGGCCCGGCGCCCGATCGCGGCGACCACGAGGTTGATCGCCAGATAGATCAGCCCGGCGGACGCAAAGATCGGCAGCGGCATATAGGTGGAGGCGGCAAGGTTCTGGGCCATCTTGGTCAGCTCGATCAGGCCGACCACCGAAACCAGCGACGAGGCCTTCAGGATCAGGATCGCCTCATTGACCAGCGCCGGAAAGGTCATGCGCAAGGCGATGGGCGTGCGGATATGAAGGAAGGTCTGGGTCGGGGAAAACCCCGCCATTTCGGCGCTTTCGATCAGGCCGGGGGGCACACCTTCGAAACCGCCGCGCAGGTTCTCCGCCTGATAGGCGGCGGTGCACAGTGACAGGCCGATCAGCGCCGTTGCCAGGCTTGACAGGCTCAGCCCCAGCGCGGGAAGCAGATTGAAGATCAGCAGAAGCTGCACCAGAAGCGGCACGCCGCGGAAGAACGAGATGAACACCCGCGCGAAGTTGATCAGCACCAGATTGCCCGACATCCGCATGGCCGACAGCAGGATGGCGAAACCCAGCCCCAAAAGGATCGAGATGCTGCTGACGAAGATCGTCATCACAGATGCCTTGAGAAGCAATTCAAAGAGTTGCCAGGTCATGGTCTCGTTTCGGCTGAAAGGGGGGGGCGGAAAGGGCGGCGCGACCGGGACAGGGAGGGGACACGCTCCCACCCCCGGCCGCACCTTATCTGAACGTCAGGTCAGATATTCGGCTCGGTCACGTAGTCGGGCATGTCGAAGACGGTGCCGAACCATTTTTCCTGCAATGTCCCC
This sequence comes from Actibacterium sp. EMB200-NS6, assembly GCF_001305615.1. Classification (GTDB taxonomy): domain Bacteria; phylum Pseudomonadota; class Alphaproteobacteria; order Rhodobacterales; family Rhodobacteraceae; genus Actibacterium_A; species Actibacterium_A naphthalenivorans. The sequence continues at coordinate 3,252,731 of NZ_CP010869.1, read as the reverse complement.
ATGCGGCCGTCGGCCTTCATGGCCAGCAGGATTTCGTCGATCTTGTCCATCAGCGTGGCGTATTCCGGCTCGATCCGGCCGGGGTAGCCGAAATAGGTGGGCGTGCCGAATGCGGGCTTGACCACTTTGAAGACTTCCGGGCGCTGGCTGGCCACGAAGGCGATGTTGGGCAGGGAATTCGCAACGGCTTCGATCCGGCCGGCGGCAAGGTCCGCGTAGGATTCGTTGAAG